>NZ_PYME01000032.1:0-64709 GCF_003025515.1 Photobacterium gaetbulicola
CGTTTGCTTCCTTCAGATCCCACCTCACGGTGGACACCCTTGCATAGGCTAACGGTTCTCGCTCGACTGAGCCCGTAGAGGACTTTCACCTCCTAGAACAACGCCATGCTCGGCGCACCATAAAAAATCCCCGACATCATGTCGAGGATTTTCTTATCTATGGAGTCAACAGACTCCATAGAACCATAGGGCCGCTTTAACCCCACAGAACCATTATCTTACTCGCTGAAACGCTCGATCTTCATACCAAGGGCGCTGAACTTATCTTCAATGTGCTCGTAACCACGATCGATGTGGTAGATACGATCAACGATAGTTTCGCCTTTGGCAATGCTGCCGGCAATCACCAGGCTGGCAGACGCACGCAGATCGGTTGCCATCACCTGGGCACCACTCAGGCCGTCGGTGTCACCACAGATCACAGTATTGCCTTCGATTTCAGCATGAGCGCCCATACGGATCAGCTCAGGAATGTGCATGAAACGGTTTTCGAAAATCGTCTCGGTGATGATACCTGTGCCCTTGGCAACTAGGTTGAGCAACGAGAACTGGGCCTGCATATCTGTCGGGAAGCCCGGGTGCGGAGCCGTGCGAATATTCACCGCCTTCAATTCACGGCCGGTCATATCCAGGCTGATCCAGTCTTCACCGGTTTCAATCTTGGCTCCGGCTTCTTCCAGCTTGGCCAACGCCGCTTCCAGCAAAGACGGGCGGGTGTGACGACACATGATCTTACCGCCAGAAACCGCAGCCGCTACCAGGAACGTGCCGGTTTCGATGCGATCCGCCACAACTTCATGGTAACCACCACCCAAGCGTTCGACACCCTCGATAGTAATGGTATCGGTACCGGCACCGGTGATCTTGGCACCCAGCGTATTAAGGAAATCCGCGGTATCGACAATTTCCGGCTCGCGGGCCGCATTCTCGATCACGGTAGTGCCTTCCGCCAACGTTGCCGCCGACATAATGGTCACAGTTGCACCAACACTGACCTTGTCCATCACGATGTGGGCACCTTTAAGGCGACCGTCAACCGTCGCTTTAACGTAACCTTCTTCCAGCGTGATTTCTGCGCCGAGCTGCTCAAGGCCGTGGATATGCAAATCCACAGGGCGAGCACCAATTGCACAGCCGCCCGGCAGAGACACCTGTCCCTGTCCAAAACGCGCCACCAGCGGACCCAGCGCCCAGATCGAGGCGCGCATGGTTTTCACCAAGTCATACGGCGCGCAGAACTCATTGACCGGACCGGCATCAACATGGACCGAACCGTTGCGGGATACCTTGGCACCCAGTCGGCTCAGCAGCTCCATCGTGGTATCGATATCGCGTAGCTTTGGTACATTCGCCACTTCTACCGGCTCTTCGGCCAATAGAGCTGCGAACAAAATTGGCAATGCTGCATTCTTAGCACCAGAAATGGAGACTTCGCCACTCAGTGGGCCACCGCCCTGGATTCGAAACTTCTGCATCATTAACCTCTTAAGACAGGGACATCAATTTTTTGTCACGTGCCCACTCTTCAGGCGTGTACGTTTTGATGCTCAGCGCATGAATTTCATTCGCTGCGATCTGCCCCATCAGCGGACCGTAAATAGCCTGCTGCTTCTTAACACGGTTCATACCCTCGAACATGGCACCAACAGCGATCACTTCGTAGTGACTGCCGTCGCCCTTGACAATCACTTCGTCAAGTTCCAAGGCATTTTCCAGAATATTCTTAATTTCAGAGATTTCCACAAGCTATCCTCTTTCGCGACTCACTCGATGCAAGCCGCTAACATTGATTCAACGTGACTCAGACGTAGCAGCGTGACAAGCTGCTCTGGCACATTCAATATTTTCAGCTCAGCCCCATTTTGGCTCAGCTGTTGGTATATGTGCAGCAACATCACCATACCGGCAGAGTCGATCCGCCCGACCGCAGACAGATCCAGCTGCACTTTGCTATCCTTCGGCATCCATTCATGGCGTTGCTGCCAAAAAGCTGGAACTGTGTCACGTTCCAATGCCCCTGACAAGCAGTAAAGCCCATTTTCCTGAGCTTGCCACTCAATCTTTTGCTTAGTCATTGTTTTCTGACTCACGACGGATCGGCTTGGCCGCCAATCGTTTCAGATCCTGCGTCACGGCATCAACCCCCTGGCTGCGCAGCTGGCCGTTCCACTCGCTTTGCTTGGTCGAGATCATACTGACCCCTTCGGCCACCATATCGAACCCCTGCCACTCACCGGTTTTCTTGTTCTTGCGCAATGTGAAGTCCAGGCGGATCGGCGGTCGCTTGGTATCGACAATATCTACCCGAACAGAAATCACACTGCGATCGGCCGGGATCGGCTTTGGCGGCTCGATTTCAATATCCTGATCCGTGTACTGGGTCAGTACCTGGGCGTAGGAAGCAACCAAGTAGTCCGTGAACGCCGCCACAAAGTCATTGCGCTGCTGCGGCGTCGTGCTTTTCAGGTGGGGCCCCAGTACCTTGTAAGCCG
Organism: Photobacterium gaetbulicola; assembly: GCF_003025515.1. Lineage (NCBI taxonomy): Bacteria > Pseudomonadati > Pseudomonadota > Gammaproteobacteria > Vibrionales > Vibrionaceae > Photobacterium > Photobacterium gaetbulicola. Next base: position 2,493 of record NZ_PYME01000032.1, read on the forward strand.
CATAGCGGGTATTGATGTAGGGCAGCAGCTCCTGCTGCACCACCCGGCGCAAATGTTCAGGATTCTGCTGGATCACGCCCTGCTCCGACTTCAGCCGGGCAAAAGTCTTCTGTGAAACCTGATCCATCATGGTATAGGGATTGGTCTTGTCGACCACAGCGGCCTGCGCCATCAGCGGCAGGCAGACAACCATCATCATTACATAACGAAACCATTTCATAATCGTGCTCTCTTAATTACTGTCACCGCCGATGCTGTACAGCACCTGGCCAATCATATCTTCCAGTACCAGTGCGGACCGGGTCTCTTCGATCAAGTCACCATCACCGAGCATCTCGATATCCTCATCGATAAACCCCGGAGAGATCCCGAGGTACTGCTCACCTAGCAGTCCTGAGGTCAGAATGGCCGCCGAGCTGGTCTCTGGGAAGTAACCGTATTTCTTCTCGATAGACAGAGTGACCACCGGGACATAGGTCTCGGTATCCAGATTAATATTGGTTATTTTTCCAACCGTGACTCCACCGACCTTGATCGGCGAGCGCACTTTCAAGCCGCCGATATTGTCAAAATGCGCCTTGAGGGTGTATGTCTCCGCGCCACCCAAATTCTGGACATCGGCAACCTTAAAGATCAAGACCAGCAGGGCAGCAAAACCAGCCAATACGAAGCTGCCTACCCACAATTCTAGTTTTTTCGTTTGCTGCATCAGTTTTTTCCTGTTGTATTACCGCGTTGCGGCTGTATCAGTTGCCGAACATCAAGGCGGTGAGGACGAAATCCAGCCCCAGTACTGCCAATGACGAATTCACTACGGTACGTGTCGTTGCACGGCTGATCCCTTCCGAGGTCGGCACCGCATCGTATCCATTGAAGACCGCAATCCATGTGACGGTAATGGCAAACACCACCGACTTGATAATGCTGTTACCAATGTCATAGCCAAGGTCAACCGAAGACTGCATCACCGACCAGAAGCTGCCGTAATCAATCCCTTTCCAGTCAACCCCCACCAACTGGCCTCCCCAAATGCCTACGGCGCAGAACAGCATCGTCAGCAGCGGCATCGAAATAACGCCGGCCCAGAAGCGCGGCGCAATCACCTGGCGCAGGGGATCGACAGCCATCATCTCCATGCTCGACAGCTGCTCGGTGGTTTTCATCAGGCCAATTTCGGCAGTCAGCGCCGAGCCAGCCCGTCCGGCAAACAGCAAAGCGGTCACCACAGGCCCTAGCTCTCGTAACAAAGACAAGGCAACCATCTGGCCAAGACTGGTTTCAGCCCCGAAGTCCACCAGCACAATATAGCCTTGCAGGCTCAGCACCATCCCGATAAACAGGCCGGAGACCAAAATAATCGCTACCGACAGCACGCCAACCGAATACAGCTGACGCAGCAACAACGGGAACATCCTGCCGGGCTGTGGCCGACTGACCAGCGCGCCGTAAAGCACCAGCGTCGCCCGGCCCATGGTCTGGAACATATCCAGTGCCCGCCGGCCCTGACGGGAAACATACTCAGTGATCATGCGTGTTGCTCCTTGCCATCATCCGCAAACAACTCCTGCTCAATGGGCTGGGCGGGGTAGCGGAACGGCACCGGCCCATCGGCGTGGCCATCTATAAACTGACGAATACGCGGATCAGGGTTTGCCAGTAACTCCTCCGGCGTGCCCTGACCGATGACTTGGCTACCGGAAAGTATATAAACATGATCGGCAATACTCATCACCTCGGGCACATCATGGGAAACAATCACCGACGTGATACCGAGCGCCTGATTAAGATCGCGGATCAGTTTTACCAGCACGCCCATGGTGATCGGGTCTTGGCCAACAAAAGGTTCATCATACAAGATGAGCTCAGGATCAAGGGCTATCGCCCTTGCCAGGGCAGCCCGTCGGGCCATCCCCCCAGAGAGTTCGCTCGGCATTAACTGAGCGGCACCGCGCAACCCCACGGCCTCAAGCTTGAGCAAGACCAAAGTACGCAACAAATCGTCCGGTAATTCAGTATGTTCTCGCAGCGGAAACGCAATATTGTCAAATACCGTCATATCCGTGAACAGCGCCCCGGATTGGAACAACATGCTCATTTTCTTACGGGCCTGATACAACTCATTGCGGCCAAGGGCAGGAATATTCCAGTCTTCGAACCAGATCTCACCGCAATCCGGTACAATCTGCCCCCCGATCAGCCGCAACAAGGTGGTCTTACCGATCCCCGACGGCCCCATAATGGCCGTCACTTTGCCCTTGGGCACATCCAGCGAAACATCATCAAAGATTTTTCGCTCACCACGGGAGAAGGTCATATGCCGGATGGATACCAGCGCCTCTGTCTGCTCCATAGTTACCTTATCTGGCAGTCCTGCCTGTCCGATAGCCGGCCTGTTAACATAACAAGCGACATTATATGAATAGAATTAATTAGTTATCTTTATGCCTTTGATGATAGGTAGATTATGCAACCAACTCAAGAGATGAACTGTAAGAAGTCTGTGATTTCTCGGCCCTCACGCTGTCGGCCCATTGCTCTCTTCGATTATGGCCGTTGGCCGGGCTTGGCCCGGTACCTTTTTCACATGACGCCAACATCATAAAAAACCACCGGTATTAATCAATTTCTCACGCCTTTTGCTTTCTTTTTGATGGCCGAACCGTCAAAATTAGTCTCTTAAATTTATCACCCCAATTGGATTGCTGTCCCTCTTACGGCATGCAGCAGTGATCCAATCCAGCACATTTATACAAAAAAGGGATAACAATGCTCGAAGCCATCGTGTTTCTCTGTATCGGCCTGACTTTACTGGTATGGAGCGCAGATCGACTTGTTTATGGCGCTGCGGCGCTTGCGAAAAATCTTGGGGTCACCCCGCTGGTCATCGGTATGACCATCCTTGCCATGGGCTCTTCTGCCCCCGAAATGATGGTATCGGCGACGGCGGCCCTGGACGGCAAGACAGACACCGCGGTCGGAAATGTGCTGGGCTCGAACATTGCCAATATTGCCCTGATCCTCGGTATTACCGCGCTGATAAAGCCATTATCTATCAGTTCGGATATTATCCGCCGCGAACTGCCACTGATGATGGGAGTGACACTGATTGCCGGAGTACTGCTGTGGGACAGCCACCTTGGATTCCTGGAAGGGGTCCTGCTGGTGGTGCTGTTTGTGGCCTTCTTGCTCGCGATGCTGAAAATCAGCCGCAATGCCAAAGCGACCGGCGGCGACCCGCTGGTTGAAGAGCAGGAGTCCGAAATCCCTGACGGCGTCAGCAACCCGAAAGCCGTTATGTGGACCTTGGTGGGCTTGGTACTGCTGCCTTATGCGGCCAGCATGCTGGTTGATTCTGCCGTGACCATCGCAAAGTACTTCGGCATGAGCGATCTGGTGATCGGCCTGACGATTATCGCCATCGGTACCAGCCTGCCGGAGCTGGCGGCCTCGATTGCCAGCCTGTTCAAAGGCGAAGATGACATGGCCGTCGGCAACATTATCGGCTCCAACGTCTTCAATATCCTGGCCGTCATGGGGATCCCCGGCCTGCTTAACCCATCAACCCTGAGCCCGTTGGCAATGGGCCGCGACTACTACGTGATGTTGGGCGTATCCATCATGCTGGTTCTAATGGCGCTTGGAAAACGTCGCCGAATCAACCGCGTAGAAGGCTTCATCCTGCTGGCGACCTTTATCGCCTATCAAGGTTATCTGTTTTATAATCTAGCGGCCTAACGGAGAGGAATATTATGTCTACAGCGTTTGATTATTGCGAAATCGGCCGTAAAGTTATTGAAATTGAAGCAGAAGCACTAAAAGGACTGACCCATTTTATCAATGGCAGTTTTACCCAGGCCTGCCAGCTTATCAATGAGTGCCACGGCAAGGTCATCATCATGGGGATGGGAAAATCGGGCCACATTGGCAATAAGATAGCCGCGACCCTGGCCAGTACCGGAACCCCGGCCTTTTTCGTCCACCCCGGCGAAGCCAGCCACGGCGACCTGGGCATGATTGAAAAGGGCGATGTGGTGCTTGCGATCTCCAATTCCGGCGAGGCCTCGGAAATCCTGACCCTGCTGCCGGTGATCAAGCGCTTGGGCATTCCGCTGATCAGCATGACCGGCAAGCCGGAATCAAGCATGGCGAAACTGTCGCAGATCCACTTGCAGATCACCGTCAACCAAGAAGCCTGTCCGCTGAACCTGGCACCAACATCCAGCACCACCGCCACCCTGGCGATGGGCGATGCCCTGGCGATCGCACTGATGGAAGCCCGCGGCTTTACCGCGGATGACTTCGCCCTCTCCCACCCGGGCGGTGCATTGGGCCGTAAGCTACTGCTCCGCATCAGCGACATCATGCACACTGGCGACCGCCTGCCGGTCGTAGGCGAGCAGGCACTCATCAAGGACGCCCTGCTGGAAGTCTCTCGCAAAGGCTTGGGAATGACGGCTATCATTGATAATGATCAGCAACTGCTTGGTATCTTTACCGATGGTGATCTCCGCCGCCTGCTGGATAACCATGTTGATATCCACACCACGAGCATTGGCGAGGTGATGACCCGTAACCCGGCAACCATCAGTGCTGACGTGCTGGCCGCTGAAGGCCTGAAATTAATGGAAGATCGCAAAATCAGCGGGCTTCTGGTCACCGACAACGGCATGCTGGTCGGTGCACTCAACATGCACGATCTACTGAAAGCGGGAGTAATGTAATGCAAATCGAGACCCTCTACGGCCCTGTCAGCCAAGCCGTATTTTCCCGCGCCCGTACCATCCAGCTGCTGATCTGTGATGTCGACGGCGTCTTTTCCGACGGCCGTATCTACATGGGTAACGACGGCGAGGAGTTGAAAACCTTCCATACCCGTGACGGTTACGGGATCAAGTCCCTGATGGCTGCGGGGGTCGACGTCGCAATCATCACCGGCCGCAAGTCAGCCATTGTCGAAAACCGCATGGCCGCACTGGGTATCAAGCATGTCTATCAAGGGCAGGACAACAAACTGGCCGCCTACCAAGATATCCTTGCCAATCTTGGCATTTCACCAGAGCACACCGCCTATATCGGCGATGATCTGATTGACTGGCCGGTAATGGAAAAAATTGGCCTGTCCGTCTGTGTCGCCGACGGCCACCCGCTGCTGGCCCAACGCGCGGACTTTGTCACCCGCATCCAGGGCGGGTACGGTGCAGTGCGCGAAGTCTGTGATCTGATCCTTGAAGCCCGTGGAGAATTAGACAAACATAAAGGCTTAAGTATATGACCTTACAGCGGCTACTCTATGCACTGCTAATTGCTATCTGTGCATGGACAGGCTATTACCTGCTGGAAAAGCACTGGGCGGACGATGTCCAGATCGCACCGGACGCCGAAAAACCGATCTTTACCGGTAAGTCGGTGATCAATACGGCCTACAATGAATCGGGACAGCGCAGCTACCAGATCGATGCGGCGCATCTCGAGCATTTTAGCCAGAGCGGCAACACCGACTTTGTCGAACCGGTCTTGTGGGTATACAAAAACGGCAGTGAAACCGAATGGCGGATCAGCTCCAATGAAGCACGGCTGGATAAAAACCATATCCTGCAAATGACCGGCAATGTCCGTATCTTCAACCTGCTGCCCGAGTCTGCCGTTCGCGTCATTCAAACCGATACCCTGCGCCTGAACTTGGTCAGCAAAGACTTCGACACACCGGATCATGTCATTATTACCGGTGATGCTTTCCAAAACGAAGGGACAGGCATGAAAGGCAACATGGACCGTAACATCGCCACCTTATTGAATAATGTAAAAGGTAGATATGAAGCGCTATAAATTAACGACCCTGCTCTGCCTGTGCCTGAGCACCGCCAGCTGGGCACTGAGTAATGACACCGAGCAGCCTATCTATATCGACTCAGACAACCAGGAGTTGGATATTCAGCAGAATATCGTGACCTTCACCGGCAACGTCATCCTGCGCCAAGGCAGCATCGACATCCGAGCCGATAAAGTCGTGGTCACCCGCCCAGGCGGCCAGGAAGGCAGAGAGACCATTGATGCCTATGGCAACCCGGCGACATTCCACCAGATCATGGACGACGGCAAGCCAATCGACGGCTCAGCCAAGAAAATGCGCTATGAAACGGCTACCGAGTTCCTCAAGATGACCGAGGACGCCGTGCTGGTTCAGGAAGGCAGCGAAATCAAAGGTAACGTGATCAGCTACCGCATCGACCAGCAGAAACTGGTTGCCGAAAGCGGCAAGAAGCAGCGCGTCACCACGATCCTCCAGCCTAACCAGCTGAACAACGACAAGAAGTAACCACGCTATGGCAATCTTAAAAGCACAACACCTGGCCAAGAGCTATAACGGCCGCAAAGTGGTTTCTGATGTCAGCCTGCAGGTTGAGTCGGGCAAAATCGTCGGCTTGCTGGGCCCTAACGGTGCCGGCAAGACAACCTCTTTCTACATGATTGTCGGCCTAGTCGCCCGTGATGAAGGTACCATCACCATCGATGACACCGATATCAGCCTTCAGCCGATGCACAACCGCTCGCGCATGGGGATCGGCTACCTGCCGCAGGAAGCATCGATTTTCCGCAAGCTTTCCGTCCACGATAACCTGATGGCCGTGCTGCAGACCCGCAAAGAGCTGTCCCGGCTTGAACGCCAGGAAAAACTGGAAGAATTGTTGGATGAATTCAACATACAGCACATTCGTAACAGCTTAGGTATGGCACTATCGGGGGGGGAAAGACGCCGAGTAGAAATTGCCCGGGCACTGGCCGCCAACCCGAAATTCATCCTGTTGGATGAGCCTTTTGCGGGCGTTGACCCTATATCCGTGATCGATATCAAGAAAATCATTGAACATTTGCGCGATCGTGGGCTGGGCGTACTGATCACCGATCATAATGTAAGGGAAACGCTGGATGTATGTGAGCAAGCCTACATCGTCAGTCAAGGGCATCTGATTGCCCATGGTACGCCAACAGAAGTGCTCAATGATGAACATGTAAAACGAGTCTATCTGGGTGACCAGTTCCGTCTATAGTTAATTTATAGATACGTCATGGAAGCCAATATGGCAGCAGAGGATTCGGACGACATTTTGGGTATTAGGCAGCAAAAAACAGCGATAAAAATAAGGTACATACAATAATATGAAAACCTCGCTCCAGCTTAAACTTGGTCAACAATTGGCAATGACGCCACAGCTACAGCAAGCGATTCGCTTGTTGCAGCTATCTACCCTGGATTTGCAACAGGAAATCCAAGAGGCACTGGATGCAAACCCATTACTCGAGCTGGAAGATGCCACCCAAGACGCAGCCAATGGCGCAGAAGACGGTACCGCAGTAGCCGAGACAACTGACAGCAGCAGTGATGATGGCCTGTCAGAGGCGAGCGACAGTGACGCGTTTGATACATCTGACGTGATTGAGCAGCAAGAAATGCCGGAAGACCTCCCAGTGGACACTACCTGGGACGATGTCTACAGCGCCAGCACCGGCAACACCGGTATTGCGTTGGATGACGACATGCCGGTGTACCAGGGGGAAACCACCGAAAGCCTGCAAGACTACCTGATGTGGCAGGTCGAGTTGACCCCGTTCAGCGAGACCGACCGCACCATCGCAACCGCCATCATTGATGCCATCGACGAGAAAGGCTATCTCACCTGCTCGGCCGAAGAGATTCTCGACAGCCTGGGGGATGACGAAGTCGAGCTCGACGAAGTCGAAGCCGTCCTCAAACGGGTGCAGCAATTTGACCCGCTCGGTGTTGCATCGCGTAACCTGCAGGAATGCCTGATGCTGCAGCTGGCGACATTCCAGCCGGACACCCCTTGGCTCGCCGAAGCCCGGATGCTGCTGACTGATTATATCGATCTGCTTGCCAACCGCGACTACCGCCAGCTGATGCGCGACACCAAGCTTAAAGAGCCTGAGCTCAAGCAAGTCATGCAACTGATCCATGGTTTGGACCCGCGCCCGGGCAACCGGGTCATGGCTTCCGAGACCGAATATGTCGTGCCGGACGTCTCTGTCTTCAAGGATCACGGCAAGTGGGTGGTCACGATCAATCCAGACAGCGTGCCGCGGATCCGAGTCAATGAGCAATATGCCGCGCTAAGCAAAAATACCCGCAACTCGGCCGACAGCCAGTTCATCCGTACCCATTTACAAGATGCCAAGTGGCTGATCAAGAGCTTAGAGAGCCGCAACGAAACTTTACTGAAAGTCGCCCGCTGTATTGTCGAGCACCAACAGGACTTCTTTGAATATGGCGAGGAAGCCATGAAGCCGATGGTGCTAAACGACATCGCCCTGGCGGTCGATATGCATGAATCGACTATCTCCCGCGTGACAACGCAAAAGTACATGCACACACCGCGCGGGATTTTTGAACTGAAATACTTCTTCTCCAGTCACGTCAGCACCGATAACGGTGGCGAGTGTTCATCCACCGCTATCCGGGCCCTGGTGAAAAAGCTGGTTGCCGCCGAAAACCAGGCCAAACCGCTGAGTGACAGCAAAATCGCGACATTACTGGCGGAACAAGGGATCATGGTGGCAAGACGGACCATTGCCAAATACCGTGAATCACTGGGTATTCCGCCGTCCAATCAGAGAAAACGTCTGCTCTAACAGACGCAACAAGAAGGAAGATGTCTATGCAAATCAATCTCACTGGCCACCATGTTGAAATCACCCCATCCATGCGTGAGTACGTGGAGACGAAGTTCAATAAGCTAGAGCGGTTTTTCGATAAAATCAATAATGTCCATGTCATCCTAAACGTTGAAAAACTGCAGCAAGTTGCTGAAGCAACTCTGCACATTAACGCTGGAGAAATCCACGCAAAAGCGGATTCTGAAAATATGTATGCCGCTATTGATGCATTAACTGATAAACTGGTGCGTCAACTTAACAAACACAAAGATAAGCTCAACAGCCACTGAATCATGCAACTGAGTAATGTATTGAGCCTGGACTGCACGAAAAGTGCAGTCCCTTGCTCCAGTAAGAAACGTGCCTTGGAAATCATCAGCGAAGTCGCTGCCAAGCACCTTGACCAAAATCCGCAGCCGCTGTTCGAGTGCATGCTCAACCGTGAGAAAATGGGCAGTACCGGGATCGGTAACGGCATCGCTATTCCTCACGGCCGGATCAGCAGCAGCGACCACGCCATTGCCGTTTTGATCCAGTGCCAGGATCCTATCCAGTTTGATGCCATCGACAACCAACCGGTCGATCTTCTCTTTGCCTTGCTGGTGCCCGATGAACAGTGCCAAGAGCACCTCAAAACCTTATCGAGCATGGCTGAAAAGCTCAGCAACAAACAGGTTTGTAAGCAGCTACGCACTGCAAAAAGTGACGAAGAGCTTTATCAAATACTTACCTGTGATTCATAATGACCTCCACACCCTCTCTGAATGTTAAGGACTGCCAGTCATGATGCTAATGGTCGTAAGCGGACGCTCGGGTTCAGGTAAATCCATTGCCCTGCGGGTATTGGAGGATCTAGGCTATTACTGTGTTGATAACCTACCGGTCAACCTGCTCCCCCAATTCATCAAGACCCAGCAGGGAAACCAGCAAAATATCGCCGTCAGTATCGATGTGCGTAACATGCCGGAAGATCCCGAGGAGATCAGCCACACCCTGGATACCCTCGGTGACGACGTCGATGTCAATGTGATCTACCTGGATGCCGACGACAAAACCCTGGTCAAACGCTATAGCGAAACCCGACGCCTGCATCCGCTTTCCCGCCATGGCATGACCCTCGAACAAGCGATACTGTCAGAAAGCACCCAGCTCTCCAGCCTTAAGGCCCGGGCCGATCTGGTCATCGATACCACCACCAAGTCCATTCACGATCTGAGTGAGACCGTTCGCTCCCGGGTACTCGGCCGCGACTCGCGCGAGCTGATCATGGTGTTCGAGTCCTTCGGCTTCAAGCACGGCCTGCCGAACGATGCCGACTACGTGTTTGATGTCCGCTTCCTGCCCAATCCACACTGGATTCCGGAACTCAAGCCATTGACCGGCTTGGATCAGGAAGTCAAAGACTACCTCGCGGGCCATGCCGAGGTCAGCCAGCTGATCTACCAAATTCGTAACTTCATCGAAACCTGGCTACCAATGCTGGAGAAGAACAACCGCAGCTACCTAACCGTGGCCATTGGCTGTACCGGCGGCCAGCACCGCTCGGTCTACATTACCCAGCAGTTGGCCGAGTACTTCCGCTACGAAGGGCACCAGGTCCAGGTGAGACACCGCACGCTGGAAAGCAAATCATGACCGTGTTCTCGCGTGAGCTGTTTATCAAAAACCGCCTGGGCCTGCATGCCCGGGCAGCGATCAAATTGGTTGAGCTAGCACAAAGTTTCGAGTCCATTATCACCATCAGCAACGGTGAAAAAAGCGCAACAGCAGACAGTGTCATGGGGCTATTGATGCTCGAGTCAGCCCAAGGACAACAGGTGCAGGTCTGCGCCGACGGTAACGATGCCGAGCAAGCCATCAATGCGGTCAGCGACCTGATCGAAGCCGGCTTTGACGAAGAAAGCTAACTTCTGAAGCGGCCTTGCCCCTGCCCGTGCGCCAGCGGGCAGACAATTCCATCAATAATTCATCATTCCTCTCACATCTGGTGAGACAACACCCCAACGATTGCGTTAAAATTCAATTTATTGCGCTGTTATACCATCCAGTCATCCACCACGAATAATCCGGATTCACTGAGGTATTTCGCATCTGAGTCATTTGGGGTACTGCAAACAATGGCCGATGTCATCGATCAAGATCAAACTCATCAAACGCTGCAAGAAGTCAACCAGGCGCTTGAAAACGGCATGTTTGTCCATGTCCGCCGTATGCTCCAGGATATGGAGCCGGAAGATATTGCCCACTTACTAGAGGCCTCTCCACCCAAAGAGCGCCAGGTGCTATGGCAACTGACCGATCCCGAAGAGCAAGGCGAGATCCTCGACGAGCTGTCGGAAGACGTCAAAGACGGCATTGTGGCCCAGATGGCACCGGATAAACTGGCAGCCGTTACCGAAGGCATGGAGACCGATGATGTCGCCTACGTCCTGCGTAGCCTGCCAGACAGCAAGTACCAAGAAGTGCTGGCCCAGATGGATGCCACCGATCGGCACCGGGTCGAAAAGGCGCTGGCCTATCCGGAAGAAACCGCTGGCGGGATCATGAGCACCGACTTCATCACCATCCGCGGTGATGTGACTGCCGACGTGGTACTGCGCTACCTGCGCATGAAAGGCGAGCTACCGGAAGCCACTGATGCCTTGTACGTGGTCGATCAGAACGAAATGCTGATCGGCCACCTGTCTCTCGCCACCCTGATCACCACCCAGCCGGATACCGAAATCCATGATGTGATGGACGATGCCGACGAGGCTATCCCGGTCGATATGGATGACGGTGAAGTGGCCAACCTGTTCGAACGCCGTAACTGGCTGTCGGCCCCTGTCGTCGATGCCGACAACCAGCTCGTCGGCCGTATCACCATCGATGACGTGGTTGATATTATCCGTGAAGAGGCCGAGCACTCAATGATGAGTATGGCCGGTATGGATGACGACGAGGACACCTTTGCGCCAGTGGTCAAATCGGCCAAGCGGCGCAGTATCTGGCTCGGCGTCAACGTGCTGGCTGCACTGGCGGCCGCATCGGTTTCCAACCTGTTCGAAGACACACTTGAGCAGATGGCCGCGATTGCCATCCTGATGACCATCGTTCCCTCGATGGGTGGTGTCGCCGGTAACCAGACCGTCGCCCTGGTGATCCGCGGTTTGGCCGTAGGCCATATCGGGGACACCAACACCCGTTGGCTACTAAGCAAGGAAGCCCGCGTCGGTCTGCTCAACGGTATCCTCTGGGCCGCCATCATTGGTGGCGTGGTCGTACTGTGGAAAGGCAACCTGCTGCTCGGTGCCATTATCGCCGGAGCCATGCTGACCAACCTGCTGGTCGCCGGTATTGCCGGGGTGTGTATTCCGATCCTGCTCAAGAAAATGGACATCGACCCGGCTCTGGCGGGCGGGATGGCCCTGACCACCATCACCGATATCGTCGGCCTGTCGGTGTTCCTCGGCTTAGCGACCCTCTTTCTTGTCTAAACAGTTTCTGTAGCGGTTAAGTCCAAAAGACACACATAAAAAAGCGAGAGCAGCAATGCTCTCGCTTTTCTGTATCTGGTCATCGGCTATAGGCCAGAGGCTCTAGGTTGGCGCTCTTGCCCATAGCCACATACCGTGGGCCTATTCGCCCGCTATCTTCATACTATCAAGCAGCATCGAGCCGGTCTGGATCTGGCTGCGGGTCTCGGTGTCGGTGCCGAGCGCCACGATGTTCTGCATCATGTCCTTGAGGTTACCGGCAATGGTGATTTCGCTGACCGGGTACTGGATTTCGCCGTTTTCGACCCAGAAACCGGCCGCGCCACGGGAGTAGTCCCCGGTGACGATGTTGACGCCCTGCCCCATGAGCTCGGTTACCAACAGGCCACGGTCCATCTTCTTGAGCATCTGCTCGAAGCTTTCGCCAGTCGAGTTAACCAGCCAGTTATGGATCCCTCCGGCATGGCCGGTTGGCTGGCGGCCCAGTTTACGAGCCGCATAGCTGGTCATCAGGTAGGTTTGCAGTCGGCCGTCCTGGATGATCTCCAAATCTCGAGTGGCCAGCCCTTCGCTATCGAATGGCGTACTGGCCATGCCGCGCAGGATATGGGGGCGCTCGCTGATGTTGAGCCACTCAGGGAAGATCTGCTCACCCAGCTTATCAAGCAGGAAAGACGACTTGCGGTACAGGTTCGAGCCGCTGATCCCCATCACCAAGTGACCGAATAGACCAGTGGCGATATCGGCCGCAAACATCACCGGGGCTTCACGGGTTGACAGCTTCTGCGGATCGACCCGGCCAGCAGTGCGTTCGGCCGCGTGCTGGCCGACCTTCTCCGGCGTCCACAAATCGCAAACTCGGCGCGCAGTGGTATAGCTGTAATCCCGCTCCATCTCACCGTTCTTGCCTTCGGCGATTACGCAGCAACTGGTGCTGTGGCGGCTCGAGGCATAGCTGGCCAGCATACCGTGGCTGTTACCGTAAACGCGGATACCGTAGTGGCTATCGTAGCTGGCACCGTCACTCTGCTTGATCCTAGGGTCAAACTCCAGCGCGGCCTGCTCGGCTCGGGCAGCGATCTCTGCCGCATGATCCGGCTCCGGCTCATCCGGATGGAACAGATCCAAATCAGGAATATCCTTAGCCATCAGCTCCGCCGGGCCTGGACCGGCATACGGGTCTTCGGAAGTATAACGGGCGATATCCAGTGCTGCGGCAACCGTCTGGGCAATGGCCTGCTCGCTCAAATCGGAGGTCGACGCACTCCCTTTGCGCTGGCCACGGTATACGGTGATCCCAAGGGCTCCGTCGCTGTTGAACTCAACGTTCTCAACGTCACACATCCGGGTCGATACGCTGATCCCTGTGGTTTTATTAATGGCAACTTCCGCTGCATCCGCTTGCTGGCCAGCTAATTCTAGTGCCTTGGCCACAGCGGCTTCTAATTCCACACGCTGCTGAGCAACCTGTTCTCTCACGTCCATACTTATCGTCTCGAAAATGGCCCTTCCCTCAGGAGTGCCTGTCGGCTTGAAGGGTAAGCCAATGAAATTGGTATTACTATTAGGATAACACTGCCTCGGTGGAATTTGCGCCCCAAATCGCGATTTAACTGGTAAAATAAAACCCAAATGCAAAAGTCATGAGCCAGTTATGAGCCGTAAAAACCAAAAAGCCCCATGGGAACCGGAAGAAGAAATCATCTGGGTTAGTAAATCCGAGATGAAACGCGACATGGAAGCCCTGCAAAAGTTAGGTGAACAGCTTGTTGACCTAAAACCCAATGCTCTCGCAAAGATACCTCTCGATGAAGAGATGCTGGAAGCGATCAAAGACGCCCAGCGCTTTAGCAAAGAAGCGCGCCGCCGTCAGCTGCAGCGCATCGGTAAGCTAATGCGCCAGGTCGACGTCGAGCCAATTCAGGCCGCGCTAGATAAGCTGAACAACAAGCACAACCAAGCCACTGCCGAGCTGAAGAAGCTGGAGCAAAAACGCGAGAAGCTAATCGAAAACGGCGACAGCATGATCAATGCCATTATGGTTGATCACCCTGACGCTGACCGCCAGCGCCTGCGCCAGCTGGTTCGCCAGGCCAACAAAGAAAAGGCCCAGAACAAGCCAGCCAAAGCCTACCGCGAAATCTTCCAGTACCTCAAAGAGCTGTACCTGGAAGACTAAAACCAGACACCCCATTTTATGCTTGGGGCAAGGGGATAACAAAGTGACAGATAAAAAAGCCAGCTGACGCTGGCTTTTCTTTTACTGGGTGCCGCCGACGGTCATCGACTCGATTTTCAAGGTCGGCTGGCCAACACCAACCGGGACACTCTGGCCGGCTTTGCCGCACACACCGACACCACGGTCGATGTCCAGGTCATTACCGACCATCGATACCTGCTGCATTGCCTCGATACCGCTGCCAATTAAGGTTGCACCTTTGATGGGACGGGTGATCTTGCCGTTTTCAATCAAGTAAGCTTCCGATGCCGAGAACACAAACTTACCAGAGGTGATATCGACCTGACCACCACCGAAGTTCGGCGCATAAACACCTTGCTTAACGCTGGCAATGATCTCTTCCGGCGAATGCTCTCCCGGCAGCATATAGGTATTGGTCATGCGCGGCATCGGCAAGTGGGCATAGGACTCACGGCGGCCGTTACCTGTTGGTGCTACGCCCATCAAGCGCGCATTGAGCTTATCCTGCATATACCCCTTGAGCTTGCCCCCCTCGACCAGCACGTTGTACTGACCCGGAGTCCCTTCATCATCAATATTGAGCGAGCCTCGGCGATCCTTGAGGGTGCCGTCATCGACAATGGTACACAAGCTGGAGGTCACCTGCTGCCCCAGTTGGCCCGAGAACATCGACGAGCCCTTGCGGTTGAAGTCGCCTTCCAGGCCATGGCCCACGGCTTCGTGCAGCAAAACACCTGGCCAGCCGGCCCCCAGCACGACCGGCATGGCGCCAGCCGGTGCCTCATCGGCATCAATATTGATCAGCGCCTGACGAATTGCCTCGTCGGCATAATTCAGGGCGACGGATTTACCGTTGCCTTCCTCGGTCCGGAAATATTCGTAACCATAGCGGCCGCCACCACCGGCACTGCCGTGCTCGCGCTTGTCACCTTTTTCGATCAGCACACTGATAGAAAGGCGAACCAGCGGGCGGATATCTGCCGCATAAGTGCCGTCCAGAGCGGCAACCAGCACCTGCTCATAGACACCATTGATGCTCACCGAGACTTCCTTAACCAGCGGCTCTTTGGTGCGGATATAGCGGTCGATTTCCTCCAGCAGGGCGATCTTCTGGTGCTTGTCGAAGCTGTCCAGCGGATTAACCGGTGCATAGATCCCTTGCCCGCCGATCGCAGGTGCGAACGCCTTAACCTTGCCGTTGCCACCGCTGCGAGTGATCCCCCGGGCCGCCTTGGCAGATTGCTGCAAGGCGAGCTGGTTGATTTGATCAGAATAAGCGAAGCCTGTCTTCTCGCCAGACACCGCCCTGACACCAACACCACGGTCAATGTTAAAAGAGCCATCCTTAATGATGCTGTCTTCAAGCACCAGAGACTCATGCCAGCATGACTGGAAATAGATGTCGGCATAATCCACATCGCGTGCCGCCACTAGCCCCAGTACCTGATTTAGCTCTTCACGTCCTAACCCTGACTGGGCCAGCATTGTGTTTTCTACAGTTTCCAGCGTCATTTAATTTGCTCTTATATTCATTGCCAGCCGGCCCCTCTGCCGGTCAGCCTTCACGTTGCTGAACACTAAATCTTGCGTGATCAACAAGTGGCATGTTTGTTCTGATCGCCTTGCTCAAATCAAGGTCGACATCGGCCACCATCACCCCGGTGCCCTGTTGCTGGCAAGCAACAACCTGCCCCCAGGGATCGACAATCATCGAATGGCCCCAGGTCTCCCGCTGCTCATTGTGCTCTCCCCACTGTGCGGCAGCAACCATCCAACACTGGGTTTCCACCGCGCGGGCACGCAGCAGCAACTCCCAGTGCGCCTTACCGGTCACTTTGGTAAAAGCAGCAGGAACCACAATAATGTCTGCACCCTGCTCACGCAACGCAGCATAAAGTTGCGGGAACCTGACATCATAGCAGATAGATAAACCAATGTTGCCAAATGGCGTGGAGATCACCTTGGTTTCGCGACCGGCGCGGAAGGTGTCAGATTCACGATAGCTGTGATGGGCATCATCAATTTCCACATCAAACATATGCAGCTTATCGTAATGGCCCTGAAGCTGGCCCTGATCATCGAACAGCAAGGCGGTAGTGGTAATCGCTCCATCAAGCTGACGGATAGGCATCGAGCCAATCAATACCCAGATCCCCAATTGCCGGGCCAAAGCAGCCACCTCGGCCTGCATCGGGCCCTCACCCAGCGGCTCAGCATGGGCAAGGTAATCCTCGCGGGAGCCAAATACCAGGCAGTTTTCCGGTGTGACAACCAGTTTGGCCCCCTGCAGCTGCAGCCCCTTAAGTTTCAGCTTCAGGTGTTTGAGGTTGGTTTGAGGATCCGCGCCCGAAGTCATTTGTACAATACCGAATTTAGCCATCTGCATTCTCCCTTTGCTGCCGCTATCAAGCTACCTGTCTCGGTAGCTTGGCGGGTATTGTTGTTATTTTGCTTCCTTATCTTTGCCTTTTAGCATCTCTGAAACATTGTACTCGCCAGTAAAGCGCGACTGCTCGGTCACCACCGGCGCGTCAATCGGCCCTTTCACCACATAGTTAACTTGGGTAAAGACATCCAGAACCGGTGAGAGTGCTGTTGAGATAGCAAAGACATAAATAGCGGTTTGAGGTGCCACCGCAAACGCGGTAAGCACTGGAATTCCTGATGTAAAATCAGGAATGAATCTCACCCTCGCATCCACTGTCTCATTGACAAGATTAGCACTTCCGCGAATAAACATGTCACCCGCAAGTGCCTGCATCTTAATATTGTCGGTCTCAAACTGGCCATTTTCAATTCGCCCGCTCCCCCGGATATAGTTGAAAGCCAGGCCCTCGTCGAAAATCCCCGAGAAGTCGAGCTGCATCCGGCGGATCAGCGAATCAATGCTGAACAAGCCCAGCAGGCGACCGGCACCACCGATATCACTGATGATCCCCTGCCCGGTTTCCGACTTCAGCTCGCCGGTTAAGGTTTCACGGTGCATGGACCAAGGCGCACCTTGCCACTGAATAGAAGCGTAGGTGCTGAATTTTGCCCCCTGGATCCCGCCAGTAATCCCAAAGCGCCCCATCAGATCCGAACTGTTCTGGCCATCAATATCAAATGCAATCTGGGTCTCGCTGCGATCGCCATCAAGGCTCCAGTGGCCATCAAGATTCAGCGACGTGGCCCCAGAGTCGACCGTGAAGTTTCTCAGCTCCAGCATATTGCCCTCACGGCGCAGCTTGCCGGACACCTCACCGAGACTGTAGCCCTGCAACCAAGCATCGTGCAGCACCAGATCGATTTCCGGCATATTTGCCATCATACTGCGATCAAAATCGGTCGCCGCCGGCACATCGCGCTGGGGCCGGTACTTTTCCTTCGGCTCGGCACCGCCAACTTGCGGCAAGTTCAAGTGGAAACTATCGATAGTCAAATCCAACGGCAGCCCTTGCGGCCAACGCGCTTGGCCTTTTGCCTCCCGGCTGTCGAGATGAAAACGCCAGATATCGGCCAGCCGATCGGCCGAAAAGTCGACCCGATTCCAGTCCAATGACGCCAATTTCAGCTGGCGAACCTTGGCTTCAATCCGAGTGGGAACAGGAATATCCGGTTTGACAGACACACCGCCAGCTGCCGCCTCGGCTTCGACCTTGTCATGTACCGCCGAAATCAGCTCAACCCAGCGGTCGCCATCGACCTGGTCGGCCACAATATCCAAGCCATGCTCACCATGTTTGAGCGGCAGTAAGGCGGTGGGACCAATCGCCATTTGGCTAGCATCGATTTTGAGCTTTTCCTCTGCCAGATTAATCTTGGCTTGATACGCCACCCCAGGCAGGGACGCCTTACCGACCAGAGCTTGCCCGTTGCCGGTGACATCCAGCTTGAACACCTCCGGGCTACCGGCAGCCAGAGCTAGCGGATAAGGCAGCGTGCTCACAGCCTGGGCCAGGGCCGCCTCAATACCAACTTGATATTCAAAGCCGGTATCATTGAGATCAACCCCGACAGTACCCTGCCAACGGCTTCGGCCCGTTACGTCAGCCAGCAATGGGTCCTGCACCTGCTGCTGCAAGGTCTCGACCTGCCAGTCACCATCAAGCGCGACATCGACCCGGTAGCCATCGGCCACACTGTTGCCGGTAAAGCCCACATTCACCGGTTGCGCCAATAGCTTCGCCGTGATTTGCTCCGCCGAGACCTTATCATCATCGAAACTGATAATTCCGCTAGCCCCTTCAAGGAAGAGCGGCGGCGCATCCAAGCGTACCTGGTTGTCCGTCAACTCGGCGCTGCCCCACGCCCTAACATCACTGCCATCAAAAGGAATATCGAGCTTGAACCGAGAGGTCACCGGGCCACCGACCTGCACCGTCGTCAGCGCCGCCCCCACCGAGTCCACCAGCGGGGTCGCCAGCATGTAGTCCCGTACCTGCTCGCCATCCGCCGCCACATCGACCGTCAATTTCAGGTGCCCGTCTCCGCTCAGCTCGGCATCGCCAGTCACTCTAGAGGCCGTCGCCCCCATAGTCTTGGCATGCGTGGCATCGAGGTACATAAAGTCATTTTCAAACAACAGATCAAGCTTGAGATCAGTCAGCTCAGGCCAGGCGGTATCGAAACTGAATTTACCATTGCGCAATGGTACAAATGCCTGGAATACCCCGTCATGGTTGCCATAGGGGAAATCGGCCAGCTCGCCGTACCACAGCAACTGGGCCGATTTGGCCTGACCACCGCGGATCGCCGCCGACAAGTAGTCGGTCAAACTGCGGCCCAGCGCCAAAGTCGGCAGGTAGCGCCAGGTTTCGCCGGCATTATTCAGGCTGGCTTCACCATAGAATGACAGCCAAGACGGGGCATCGGCCGGGAAGTCCAGCCGGAACTGGCCGTCCACCTTGAGGTGTGGCGTCGCCACATCAATTTTGTCGCTCCACAAACGCCAGCCATCATCCCCAACCTGCCAGTAAGCGGTCACATCCGCAGCTTTGATTTTGAGCGGTGCCTGGAAGACTTCGCCGTACGGCAGTTCATCATCTTGCAGGTTCACTATGGCACGGCCACCCTGGGTGTCACCGGCCACAACCGCATCCAGTTTGTGGATCCCCGGCAGCAATTCCCACTGCTTCAGGCCAAGCTGGCTAACACGGAAAGAAAACTGCGGCGCATTGCCCGCGCTGCTAGCCACACGGATATCGCTGATCTGGCCAGAAGGCTGCAACGTCGATAATACCTCCACCAGCTCACTGTCATCGGGTAAGAAAGTGACAAACGGCTGCAGGTTCTCGAGAGAAAGGTTACTCGCAGCCAGGATCCAGTCATCAGGCAGCCAGCGAGCTGCGATATCAAAGGCTGGCCAAGGAGTACCATCGGTCTCCAATACCATCTGATCACTGTCGATACGCCAGCCCGGCTCGCCGTTCTCATTTTCCAGCGGCTGCAGCTTCACCAAGCCCTGCCTCACCCGGAACTGGTGCTTGTCTTCGCCGAGCTGCCAGCGCAAGAAGCTATCATCAAACTTAGCCAGGCTCTGCTGTAGGGCACCGTTCGACAGGGTCAGCCAGATCTCGGCATTGAGGTTACTGCCGCTGATATTGGCATCGGTCAGGTGCTGCTTGTTAAGCCATGGCGTTACCGACAGATTGCGCGCCTGCAGGTAGATGTCACCGGACATCTTGGCCCATGACTGGTTATCGGAAAGGTTAGCAATCACTTGCATTTGGCTGAAATGGGTATCGGCAATACTGACAATCCCTTCCGCCCGGCGCTGGCGGTTATGGGTATCCCACTTCAGCTCCTTGATGTCGACCGTCAGCTTCTCATCGGCCGGTGACATCAGAGTGATATCGGAATTGCGGACCGAGAACTGGCCCAGCTGGACAAACAGCAACTCCTCAATCCGCTCGATGGTCGCCATTTGGCTGCGCTCTGAGCTGGCGCTATCGTCGCTCCCGCTGCCCGATAGACGGGTGAGATCCAGGCTCAGCTCATCAATGCGGATATCCTGGAAGACCGGGCGGAGACTCAGTACCGATCCCAGCATATCGAGCTGCATCGAGACATCGCCCACCTTGACCAGCGACTCGGGAGCCCCCGGCAGGTTAACCTTCACCCCTTGCAGCACCAATGACGGGCCAAAGTTGCGCCAGTGCCCCTCAACCAACTCAACCTCGAGATCCATATCAATCTGCGCCGAGGCCCATTGGCGGATAGGTTCACGGTAATCATTGAGCTGGGGAAGATAAAATCGCAGACCGCTAATCGCAACAGCGGCCAGTACCAACACTGTCAGTACCAGCCACATCAATCCACGCGCCAGCCGAACTGGAACTGTTGTCACTCTGTATTGCTCCGCTTACATCATCACGACGTCAAACTGTTCTTGAACGTACAGCGGCTCCGCTTTGATTTTCACCTGCTTGCCAATGAACACTTCCAGCTCGGCAAGGGCATGGTACTCATCGCCGGCGAGGGCTTCGGCCACAGCCGGAGACACATAGACGACAAACCGATCGGCATCGTAGGCACGGTTGACCCGGGTAATTTCACGCAGAATTTCATAGCAGACACTTTCCACCGTTTTCACGGTGCCGCGCCCTTCACAGGTCGGACAGGTGTCACACAAGACGTGCTCGATACTCTCGCGGGTACGCTTACGGGTCATTTCGACCAGGCCCAGCTGGGTGAAGCCGTTAATATTGGTCTTAACCCTATCGTAGGACAAGGCCTGCTCCAACGCCATCAATACCCGGCGACGGTGATCGTCGTGGGCCATATCGATAAAGTCGATAATGATGATCCCGCCTAGGTTGCGCAGGCGAAGCTGGCGGGCAATGGCCTTGGTCGCTTCGATATTGGTGTTGAAGATCGTCTCTTCAAGGTTACGGCGACCGACAAAGGCACCAGTGTTGATATCGACCGTGGTCATCGCTTCGGTTTGGTCGATGATCAGGTAACCGCCTGATTTCAGTTCTACCTTGCGGTCCAGCGAGCGCTGGATTTCATTTTCGGTATCGAACAAATCAAAAATCGGCTGCTCGCCGGCATAGTAATCCAGCTTATCGCTCAGTTCAGGTACAAACTCATCGGTAAACTCCTTGAGCTTCTCGTAGCCCAAACGGGAGTCAACCTGGATACAGTCAAGTTCGGTACCGACAAAGTCACGCAAGATACGCTGCGCCAGGCCAAGCTCACCATAGAGCATGGATTTCGGCTTGTATTTAGCGCGACGTTCGAGCACTTTGCGCCACAAATGCTTGAGGAATGCGGCATCCTGCGCCATTTCTTCATCCGTTGCCCCTTCGGCGGCGGTACGGATAATGAAGCCGCCCAGATCGTCGCAGTACTCGTTAACGACGGCTTTCAGGCGCTCACGCTCCTCTTCGCTTTCGATACGCTGCGAAACGCCGACATGGCTCGCCCCCGGCATAAATACCAAGTAGCGGGATGGCAAGGTGACATCAGTGGTCAGGCGTGCGCCCTTGGTACCCAATGGGTCTTTGACCACCTGCACCACCAGATCCTGGCCCTGGCGGACCAGTTCTGAAATGTCACGAACCTGAAACTGCTGTTTTTCGTTTTCCGCCACACACTCGGTATGCGGAACAATATCCGACGCGTGCAGGAATGCGGCTTTTTCAAGGCCGATATCGACAAAAGCCGCCTGCATCCCCGGCAGGACGCGGCTGACGCGCCCCTTGTAAATATTGCCGACAATCCCCCGCTTGGATTCACGTTCGATATGAACTTCCTGCAAGGTCCCGGACTCGATCATGGCGACTCGCGTTTCACTCGGGGTTACGTTAATTAGCAGCTCAGTGCTCATGGTTGCCTCTAAATTGATAAATCTAAAAAGTCTTGAACCATGATGTCGGTTTCCACCAAAGGTAACCCCACCACAGCATAATAACTGCCATCGATACGCTCGACGAACTTGCCGCCAATCCCCTGAATGCCGTAGCTCCCTGCTTTGTCCTGCGGCTCACCACTGTGCCAGTAGTCTTCGATTTCTTTATCTGACAGCGTCTTGAACCACACGTCGGTCACCACCAGACGTGTTTCCCGGCGCGCTTCGCTGGCCACGGTCACTGCCGTCATCACCTGATGGCGCGTGCCGGAAAGCAGGCGCAGCATCTGCTGGGCATCGTCAAAATCCTTGGGCTTTTCCAAGATACGATCACCCGCCACCACGATGGTGTCGGCCCCCAGTACGGGTGCCTTGCCGCCGACCTCCGCGACTCCGGCCAAAGCCTTGTCCACCGACAGGCGCTGGACATAGTCGGCGGGCGTTTCACCGGCCTGGTGCTGCTCTTCAACATCCACCACGACCCGCTCAAACTGGTAGCCAAGCTGGGTCAGAAGTTCTTTACGGCGCGGAGAGCCAGAGGCCAAATACAGTTGCGGTGTCGACATGATATCATTCATTTGGTTTTGTGTGATAAATCAATGTGATCCATTCGAAGCACGTTCGATGTGTTTGGTTACACCCTAGCACCGAACGGATCCCATTGGGAAACTAATTTAACGAATTGAGAGCTTGCGACGCATCCGTCGCAACAGCAGGAATAACCATGGCCATAACAAGAAGTTAAGTAGCACGGCCCACAACCTCTCCGGATCAAAAGTGATCACCGAAACCAGGTATTCGGCCCAGAACTCAACCAGCTTACCGCCCAATGTCAGCAGCCCCACCAGCAGAGCCTGCTGCCATAATGATAGATTACGCAGCACCTGGAAGTTCAGCGCAACAATATAGCAAAGCACTGCCATCATCAGCCCCCTGACCCCAAGGGTCGAGCCGAGCATCAGATCCCACAGCAAACCGAGGATCAATGCCGTCCCGACGTTCACCCGGTGCGGCAAGGCCAAGACCCAGTAAAACGCGACCAAGACAACCCATGACGGGCGGAATGGTTCCAGCTCCCCCGGCCAAGGGGCAGCCTGCAGGATCAGCGCAATCAGAAACGACAGCCAAATCCAAATTCGGCCGTTAGCGCGACTATTTGCCACTATTGAACTCTCCCTCAGTCAAGGTTTCACGCGGGGTCGGCCATACCAGCAGCAGGTAGCGCAGACGGTCGAACTGTACCGTCGGCCTTGCTTTGATTTGAGCAAACGGGCGCTTGTTATCAAACGAGAACTCCGTGACGTTGGCCACCGGATAGCCCTCCGGATAACGGCCACCCAACCCCGAACTCACCAGCAAGTCGCCCACTTCGATATCGGTACTGCTTGGCACATGCTCCAGCTGAATTTGGTCAATCTGGCCACTGCCCGAGGCAATCACCCGGATATCATTGCGCACAACCTGCACCGGGATCGCATGGGACGGGTCAATCAGCAGCAGCACCCGGCTGTTGTGAGCCCCGACGTACGAGACCTGACCGACAATCCCCTTTTCGTTGATCACCGGCTGGCCCTCATAGACACCGTCTACCCGCCCCTTGTCGATCATCACCTGGTGGCTGTACGGATCGGAGTCGACCGCCATCACCTCGGCAATCAGCTTCTTTTCATCACGGACAAACGGCGAGCCCAGCAGCTCACGCAGGCGCTGGTTTTCCTGTTTCAGCTGCTCGAGCAGCAAGACATCGCTCTGCTGAACCAGCAGTTCACGTTGCAAGGCTTTGTTTTCTGCCAGCAGACGCCGGTGCGAGCTGAACTGTCCGGATACACCGCCAAGCAAGTCACGCGGCAGATTAGCCGCATATTGCAACGGGGAAATAGCCGAGTTGAGCAGGTAACGGACGTTGGCAAAGGCGTCAAGACGACTGTCGGCCAGCATCAGGCCAACCGACAGTAAAATGGCAAGAAACAGGCGCAGTTGCAGGGAAGGCCCCCTGCCAAAGATAGGTTTCATGTAACACTATAACCTGTTTGTCGATATGCCCGGGCGGGCATTATTCTTCGCTGAATAGATCGCCACCGTGCATGTCGATCATTTCCAGTGCCTTGCCGCCGCCACGGGCCACACACGTTAGTGGCTCTTCGGCCACAACCACTGGAATACCGGTCTCTTCGGTCAGTAGACGGTCTAGGTCACGCAGCAGTGCACCACCACCGGTCAGTACCATACCGCGCTCGGAGATGTCCGACGCCAGCTCTGGCGGACACTGCTCTAGTGCTACCATCACGGCCGATACGATACCTGTCAACGGCTCTTGCAGCGCTTCGAGGATTTCGTTGGAGTTCAGGGTGAAGCTGCGAGGCACACCTTCAGCTAGGTTGCGGCCGCGAACTTCAATCTCACGCACTTCGTCACCCGGGTAAGCCGAGCCGATTTCATGCTTGATGCGCTCAGCGGTCGCTTCACCGATCAGGCTGCCGTAGTTACGACGCACGTAGTTGATGATGGCTTCGTCGAAACGGTCACCACCGATACGTACTGATGATGAGTACACCACACCGTTTAGCGAGATAACCGCCACTTCAGTGGTACCGCCACCGATATCGATCACCATCGAACCGGTTGCTTCAGAAACTGGCATGCCTGCACCGATTGCTGCCGCCATTGGCTCGTCAATCAAGTACACTTCGCGCGCGCCTGCACCCTGTGCAGATTCACGGATAGCACGGCGCTCAACCTGAGTCGAGCCGCAAGGTACCGCAACTAGAACTCGTGGGCTTGGACGCAGCAGGCTGTTGTCATGCACCTGCTTGATAAAATGCTGCAGCATTTTCTCAGTAACGTAAAAGTCCGCGATAACACCGTCTTTCATCGGACGGATTGCCGCGATATTACCCGGAGTACGGCCCAGCATCTGCTTGGCGTCGTGACCGACAGCGGCCACACTCTTGGTTGCTCCGGCACGATCCTGGCGGATCGCTACTACTGATGGTTCATCCAGTACGATGCCCTGTCCTTTGACGTAAATAAGGGTATTGGCTGTACCCAAGTCAATAGACAGGTCATTAGAAAACATGCCACGAAGTTTTTTAAACATAGTCTTCGGCTAATCCTGCAAGCTCACAAATTCGTTAAATTGCGCTAAATGTATCAAGGGGGGCGGATCGAGACAAGGCAAGGATTGTCAAACCTGCCACAGATCGGCATTTTATTTAATCGAGCATTGTATTAATGCCCTTTTCACCGCGATAAAGCACCCGATCGTTGCCGCGGTAGGCTCCGAAGGTCACTGTCGAGTGCGGACTCTCGTCACCTTTACCACGCCAGTCGAAGGCCAACCACGGCTGATAATTACTGTTGCCCGCTGACGGTCCAACCTCACAGCGGATCTCTGGCTCATTATCTATCGCTTTTGGCTTATCGCTAACCACTTTCTGCCAAAAACGCACCTGCTCACGGTAGATCACAGCACTGCCGTCGTTATCCTTCACGTCGGTGGGCACTGCAACGAACTCGCCGGAGCGAGTCTCCCCTGATTGTACATTTCCTGATCCCTGAGTGTACGAGGTGCTTGTCACGTCAGTGTCAGACTGGGAAAGAATTTGTTTGCACGACAGATTTCCATCGAAAGCGGCACGACTGTCTTGTTTGTTGGTGACAAAGTCCACACCATCCCAGTACTCAACTCGAAGCGGGATAGACAGTTCACTATCAAAACGGCCGGCGACATCATCCAGCACCATGCGGCCATAGCGGGTATGGAAAGCAGCAAACTCCATCATCCCCCTCGAGTCGGCATCGCGACACCCATCCTGCACCAAATCACAAGGAACCAGCACCCTGTCCACATCGATTGCCGGGTAGCCGATACGCTCAGCCATCCCCGCACTCAACGCTTCACGCATAATGCCCAGTGCAACATCATAAGGGCCATCCGGCTCGGTGGTTAGCGCCTTATCTTGTGAAGCGGCACTTTTGACCTCCCGCTTAAAGACCAGATCAAACCAATTAACCGTGGTATAGGCCCCCTTCCAGCTCTTCTGCCAAGCGTTAGGCAAACCGCCCCAGTCAATGCGCCCACCCAAATCATTCGCTAACCCCGGCTCAACCGCTGTATCTATTGCCGCGATCGCCAGGCCAACTTGCTTGGCCGGCGCAAAAAAGCCGTAGTTATGGGTTGGAGCCCCTTTTTCATTTTGTGCCTCGACCTTGAAGCGGGCTGACATTGGCTGGTTCATGTAGACAAACGACTGGCCGTCTGGGTATTGTTTGCCACTCTCTGCCGATACGATGGCAAATCGATGCGGATAGAAACGGCCAACCGGGCGGTAGCCCACATTCATTGCCATCCCCAGGTACTCGCCTTGGGTCGATGCCCGTAGCTCAATACTGCCTACCTCATCCCATTTGGCACTAAAGTCGCTGTTTTTTATCGCTTGGTTACTTAGCGGGACACTGGTCAGGGTACCGCTGACGGCCCCCGCCTCGGTCGGTGAGTGCGGCTTGATACCTTCCCCAGTCGGAATGGAAAGCGCCACCGAGGCTTGTGGTGCATCACTGGCATAGAAGCCGGGCGTGACCGCCCGGCTGCACATATTGCTGCTATCGACCATTGAGGTCGCATTGCCATTGCCATCAATATTCTCAGCATCACCGGCAAGCCAAATGACAGGTTTTGCCTTAACATTGAACATCTCGCCAGCAGAAACAAAGGCATCACCACGATAAGCCGTGCCGTTTGCCGACTCGATTAAATGCTCACCCGCATTGCACGAGGCAAAGGTATACGGTCGAGACCAGACTGACTGTGTCCCCTCGAGGCGGGTCCAGTTGCCGATATTCGATCGGGTCAACATCCTGCTTTGCGGCAGAATCTCGCAGCCCTGCTCCAAGGTGCAGTTAGGATCATGGACAGTCAGCGCAGTCTTGCCCGCATCAAAATAACGCAGCTGGGCATCGGCAACGCCCCTATCAAACGTCAGCTCCACCTGCTGTTGCTGCCATTGAGAGTGCTCCGGCGCTTTAAGTTGCAGCAGATGACTGTTGGTACTTGTCATCCCCAGGCTTGGCGAGATATAGGTCGTAGCGAATTTCAATGTACGCTTGCCGTGATAGCCGACCGCCACATCACTATTGCTATCATCGCGGCACGATTTTGCCTTAATCGTAATACTGGCAGGTTTACCGGCCACGACGGGGATACGACCACCATTAATGTCAAACCGGAAAGGCACGAAGCCTAGCGATGAAAAGGCCGGTTCGGCATCGTCATCGACAATCACACCGGTCACCTCAACTTTGCCGACAAAATCACTTTTAAGCCATAGTTTGACCTTACCCGCAACAGGAGATGCAATATAAGGCAAGCTGGCATCCGTTCCCGCGCCAGTTCCATTGCTGTTGCTAAACCACTGTGCCTGGCCCGAACGGCTCAAGTTGGTTGTAATTCTTAGCTGGCCATCAAAGTCGGTTGCAACCCCGCCACTGTCCATGACAGTAAACTCGACCTCCTGAAGATCACAGGTAAGAGATAGGTCAGTTGTCGGTGTTACTGTCAGCGTATAATTGGGAGAGCCTCCACCACATTGCAGTTCAGGGCGACCACGAACACTATTTCTCCACCCCGATATCGCCACACTGTGAGAAGCGATACCGCCGGCGACTTCATTATCACTACCCGCAATGTCAAAGCCGATGCTTTGGACAAGGTTGCCATCAGCCCCGACATAGTTAACGCCTTCAATATAGAAGTAAGCATAAATCAGTGAGTTATTGACCCCACCATTGAGGTAAATCGCCGAGTTATTACCATGGCCGATAAAGAGTAAGTTCTCGCTGGTTCCACCGACTCCTGCCGGTGCATTAATATAGAAATCCCCGCTGGAAAATCGCATTGTTTTGTAATGGACAATCGCTTTGCCTTTAACCTCCAAGCGTGCCCCGGCACCCAGAAAGTCGATATTTTCGAACCAGTATTCACCTTCATTCAGTGTAAGGCTCGCCCCCGTACCAATGCTTATGTTCTGGTAATTATTGTCACGGAATAGTTCACAGTTCGCCGTACAATTTAATGAACCAGAAACAACCTGAAACGGCTCGAGTTGAGGCGGGTAGTCATCAAACACTTTTTGTGGGTCTGCTTTACATAGCGCGGCACTGCCATCGGGATTTATACAGCTTTCGCCGCCTTGGTAAGCAAGATAAGCAAACCAGTTTTTCTTGTTTCCACTCAACTGCGGAGATTTCAGATAGACATTACTGCCGGTGCCCGGGGTAATATTCAACGCACCATGGGGCACCCCGGTCGGATAAGCATTAGATACCAACTCTTGTGGCACATATTTACAGATATCAAGTTCAATATCCTGCTGGGGAAGCTCAAAAGCAAAGAAGCCAATATCTTCCGCGGTGCGATGCTTTCGGCTATCCAAAGTGTCTTCATCAAAGACAAAGCTGAAGTCAGTTGGTGTTAGCTCGCAACGGCGGATCCAACCACCATCACCGCCATTTCGCGTCTGCTTCATACCCACAACACCCGGCTGCCCGACGTACTGATTAGCAAAAGGGATCCGCAAGTTCTGGCAAGACTGCGCGAGGGTTCCGGCCTGGCGTAAATTGTGTTTAAGACCAAACTCAAACTTCATGCCGGAGCTTGTCACTCCCGTCCCTTCGCTACTTGCTAAAAAAGCAATCCGTCGTTTATTCGATGGCTCGTCAGTGCCACGTCCCAGCTCCAGAGCTAAATCCAAATCTTGTCTAGTAACACCTTTAATTGCCGATGTTGAAAAAATATCATCTCGGTTTAGCGCTTGCTGCTGGGTCAAAACCACAGGATTAGAGATAGTCGTCCCGCCCCAGTCGGAAAATTTTATTCCTCGCTCCCAACCCCGCCCATTGCCAGAAGCCGCCTGGTATTCAGTCGTATCAACATAGCCGGCAATCACTTCCTTGCCATAAAAACTAGCTCGGCCTGGCTCCATGATTAAATAACTAATCCGGCTCATTTGTTCGGCAGGCCCCATACCAGCGGGAGAGATCTGCTCGATCACCACTTTTCCTTGCAACAAATCGACCGATTTCACGGCCATTGTTGCCGGGGGATCATTATCTGGCGAACCCTGCTCGATGGTCGGCATCAAAAACACCAATGGTTTAATGGTGTATTCACTAGCATTGTTAATTGGAATTTCACATTCACTGGATGTGCAATTTTGCACACCAAACTGGAACTTGGCATCTAGGCTATACTCTGGCTCAACATCAGGAACCTGTGCATCACAGTCAAGTTCCATCTGGATAGAGGAGACCGTAATAGCCCCTTGTTTTAAAAAGTAAACCTCCTTGCTTTCTTCTTTTCGCCAGCCATTGATACCATCATTTACATAATATGTAAGCAGGCCATAACCATGGCTATCAGGAGCAAAGTCCAAAACGACATCATACGTACCCGATGTCTCCATATAGTGATCGATAATCTTGTTATAACTACTAAAAGAGCGGTTATTGGTCCAAATATATTGCAGCTCTTTCTCTTTATTACCATGGCTATGGGTAGATTTTACATACGAAAAACCGGTCTGTTGCGAGAAAGGGTTATCGATATGAAAGCCAATGGTAAATCCGTGATTTGTATTTTCCGGGCATGACATCGCCGCCAGCGTATTTAGCGAATAAAACAAAGTGACCAATATAAAAATAATGTTTTTCATTGTTTTAAATCCTTCGCCCACACTTCTTGGGTACGGGTCGTTGTAAACTGCCCTGTGCCGCAGGTTGCGGTACTTTCTAGTTGGTATTTCTTCGCTGGCTTGCCGCTGTCTTTGAAGGCATAGCTTTTACAGACAACCTGCAATGCCTGGCACGAGAACAGCTCGGCTTCCTGGTTGAAATTGTAAGTTTGGTCACAGGCCAGGGGCTCCGATGCCGCCTTCCCGAGCGGAAACAGTTTACTCAATACGATTTCATTGCCGGAATGGGCGGCATACCAGGCACGGGTCGAGAACACTTCACGGGCGGTGGTATCCTGCCCGGACCAGTCAATACGGATCATGGCGGCGGCAAAAGCCCCCATCACGGTAATAATAAACAGCGATACCACCAACGCGCTGCCGCGCTGCCTGCTATAGAACATTGATCACCTGCACTGTGTGTTCGTAGCGAAAGTGCTCACCCGTCCGGCCATCTTGAAAAGCCAAATTAATATGCACCATACTATTGTTTTCCAAGCCCTTGCCATTGACGGCCACATCAAACCCCGAGACCTGCTCGGCAATAACCACACTGGAATTACCAGACTTTCGCCTCAGCACATTGGCCTCCAGGCAGAACGATACCGGCTGGCCGTATACATAAGCCCGATTCGCAGGCGAGCGATTCTCAAGCGGAGCCGAGACATTGACCAAGACCGTCCCGCTTCCTGCCGCTCCGGCATCAACACTGCGGATTTTATAAGGTTGCAGGGCATACTCTGCAGCATTCCCGAGTCCAACCGCCAACGCTAACTGGTCGCTGCTCTCGACCGCCTGCCACTCTGACTCCGAGCCAATAGTAGGCACTAACTCAACATTTGTGGTCCGCGTATTGCCAAGGGTAAAACCGGCCAGGTGAATCGGATAAAAACTAACGCAGCGCCCTGTCGGTGCCACACTGAACTGAGAGCTGGTCACCAGGCTGTTGGGGGCTGCATGGCGAATTTCGCGGGTCATCTTTTCCAAGGCAAAACGGGCCTGGGACTGAACCCGGTCACGGCTAACGGTGCTGACATAGCCCTCCGCCCCCAGCTGCAGATAGCTGCCGATAGCCAACGAAATAATGCCGAGGATCACCAAGGCAATGACCATCTCCATCAGCGAGAAGCCTTGGCTCATCTTCATTGCGGTGCGCTTAACCATCAGTAATTACTCCGGTAAGCGACAAAATCGTACTTGCCGTAACGGCCGGTATCGACTTCGACCACAACACGCTTGTGCTGATGGGGAAAAGGCGTCTCCTCCGGATACGCCGTATCGAAGCGAGAGTCGTAACTCACTGCAACGCTGACCGTCATATTGTTATAAGTGCCGCTCTGTGCCACCTGATCACCCACGAGGTTCTCTATCGCCCCGCGCCATGGCAACCGGTTGTGGTTATAGCGCTCATGGCAAAGAGACAAGTCCCCCCAGCAGCCATGGAAATCATCGACATCATTGGCAATCGCCACCACCAGGCCTTTTCCGGCTGGCAGCGAACTGCCGGGAAGCACATAGTCGAAGTACTCACTCTCTTTGTCTATCGGCCATACGCCATTCTCGTTGGGCTCACTGCAGGTATAAGTTTTCTCCTCATGGGTTTCGCCGCAGCGCACCACACTATCGCCAAACGGGTCCGAATATTCATCAAACTGGCGCGAGAGGATTTCATTGAGAAAGGCATTGCCGATCGCCGCCGCGCGTGTCTGGTAATACGGCGTGGCCGAACGCTCGACCTGCGGGAACAGGAAACTGGTCAGGGTCACCATGGCAATCCCCAGGATCACTATGGTGATAACCCCTTCAATCAGGGTAAAACCGCTCTGATTACCAAGTGTGAGGAGCGTATGGGAAGTGCGAGGACGGCTAATCTTAAAGCGTGCAGTCATTGATATACCCCTCGCTGTTGATACACAGGCTCGCCTGCTCGCCATTGCGTGACGTCATCGTCACCCGACAGCTCGATGCGGTGCAGATACGCTGCAGTTGCTGGTTGTTGACCACCGACGGACGCCCGAGCATGTCAAAATAAATCGCGGCAGAGGGCTGATGGTTGGCACCATCGAAATAGATGAAATTGACCCTGTCGTTCTCAGCCGTCAGCTTGCGGGTCGAGTGGCTATTGCTGGCACACCCCTGACTACCAAATTCGGCCGGGTTAACCACCAGGGCCAGACAGGTATTTGGCGTTGTTGGGTCGACGGGGCTGTTCATCCCCACCAGTTGGATCTGGCGGGCAATGGCAATGGCTTGGTCGCGGGCCAGCACCGCATCGAAGCCGCTGCGGCCGAACAGGCGCGAGGCCGCCGTCACGCTGATAATCCCAATCAGCACGATAACAATGATGAGCTCGATAAGCGTAAAGCCGGCGCTTTTTCGGTAATCGTGTCGGGGCATCAATCACCCGGAAGGTTGTAATGGTCTCTATTTATTCAGGGCGATAACCGTGACCATCGCCCTGAATAAATAGCGCTCCGGGGAGCGCTATAAAAAATTAACCATTTTGGCCTTGATCAGGCTGAGGGGCAGTTGCAGGAGCAGTGCCTTTACATCCGTTACCACCAATAACTTCAGCTTTAGCAGGAACAATCTGATTGTCAGAATCCAACTTAGACTGAGTATATTTAACAAAGCAACCAGCATCTTTACGATCTTTAAAGGTAAATGCAATTTCACCTTCATTTAGGGCATTAACAGTTACAGCAGTATTTTTATCCCCTGTGATAAATACCCAATCTTCAGATACAAATGCTTCAGCAATGCCGTTCTCACTTGCTGTCGGGTAACCATAAGCAACCTCAATATTTTCAACTTTATCGGTTGGGTTAGGTTGTGCTTCAAGACCTAAAATTGCAGATTTTCCGTATACAATACCAGCAGCGCCATCCACAGCACCCTTAAGTCCTTGTAGTGCAGACGCTCGTGCATCATCCTGCAGGTTCAAAAAGCGCGGGGCCGCTGTTACAGCCAGGATGCCCAAAATAACGATCACAACGACCATTTCAATTAGCGTAAAACCGCCTTGACGTTTCATATTATTTCTCCAAATACAAATTATTATTGAATGTTGACGACAACAGAGCCTTCTTTAGGCGTATAGGTAAATGAGTGTGCCGACGTTATCTGAGCAACACCATTTGCATTATTTGTTACTGACGCAAGCTGGAAGTAGGTACAGGCTGAATTATTGCCGTTGTTATCCTTACGCGCTGCGTACTGGTACTTACCGTTCAGGACATCACCAGAATCAATCTCTGCCACCTGAGGCGGGTTTTGCATCAGCTGCTCAAACAGCACCTTGCATTCGGTATTATCCAAACCGCCAATGGAGGCTGAGTTGTCCTGACCGTAATGGATCGGGTAACCCACACGAACATCACTTTGCTCAGCGGTCAGCATGAACGTCGAGCCGTCGTAGCTCACGCTATTCACTTTGGCGTTATTCACAATGGCAGAAGGGCGGCCGTTCGCCTCCCACTGGGCACGCGCTGAAAGAACGGCTGTTGCATAACCACCCGCCACACCTTCAATCGACGCTTTCTTCGCTTCATCCGTGACGTTCAAAAATCGCGGCAGGGCAGCAACAGCAAGCAGGCCGACCACGATGATGACAATCACCAACTCCACCAATGAAAAACCGGCTTGTTTTTTCATCTTTACTCACTCTTTTTTTGTTTTTGTCAATTCGACGGCAGCACTATTCGGGCAGCGTCAAAAAACCGTTAGTGTGTATTGTCTCATTTTCATAAAATAATGCTAGCCATTTTCCGTCAGTAATTTGGAAATAACACGAATTATAATGCGCTGATCGCACTTCTTTTTTATCAACAAGGCTCACGTAATCGACAGGCACCTGTCTTGATGACAGCAAATTCCACATTTTTGCACAATCAACGTGCTGATCTCGGATAATTATCGGCCAACCTTTATGGGTAAACGAGTATTCGATCCCATTGGTTTGAGAGTGGCTGGGCTTATTTTCCAGCTCCCACTGCTGGCGCAACGACGCGGCACTACGGCTCATGGTCTGCGCCAATAATTTGACCCTAGTGCGTTCAGCCTGATCATTGACCTTGTGCCATTGCACCAACAACACCCAGATCATCAGGAAAATGACGCCGCCCCAGAGAAACCAGCGCATATGACCGAAGTGTTTGATGCTAGACACCGCGCGCAACATCCAGCAGGCTCCACATTGGCAGGAAGATCCCCAGCGCCAATACCAGCACCATAATCGCAACAATAAACAGCAAGATAGGCTCGATACGGGCCGTCAGCGTCTTGAGGTCATAATCCACTTCACGGTCGTAGAAATCCGAGACTTCAAGCAGCAAGTCGTCGACCTGGCCGGTCTCTTCACCCACCGCGATCATCTGCAGCACCAAGGGGGTAAACACCCCGGACTGGCGCGCCATCGCGGCAATGCTGCTACCGCTCTCGATACCGTTTTTCATCTCGATGAGACGGTTTTCAAGGTAGTGGTTGCCCAGCGATTCCGCCGCCATCTGGATCGCCTGATTGAGCGGCACGCCTGCGCGTATCATTAGTGAGAAAGTGCGTGAAAAGCGCGATAACTGGGCACGATTGACAATATCGCCCACAATCGGCACTTTTAACCGGAATTTATCCCATCTTTCGCCACCCGCTGGGGTTTGGCGCCATATCTTCAAACCAATCCAAGTCACCACCATCACCCCCAGCATCAGAGGCCAGTAATGGACGAAGAAATTCGAGGTTGCGATCAGGATCCGGGTCGGCAGCGGCAACTCTACCCCGAAGCGGCTGAACATCGAGGCAAACTGCGGGATCACCTTGATATTCAGTACCGACATCGCCAGGGTGATAGCGATCAGAACAAAAGTGGGATAGCGCATCGCCGACTTGATCCGGCGGCGGGTTTCCATCTCCTGCTCGAAATACTGCGCCAGCTGGAGCAGCGTTTCATCCAGCCGACCGGTGTTTTCACCGACACTGATCATCGACACGAACAGCTCGGAGAACACCCGCGGGTGGGCCTGCATTGCCACCGACAGCGCCTTACCGTTGGTCAGCTCCACCACCACGGCATCCAGGGTTTCGCGCATCAAGGGGTGGCTGGCACTCTGGCCCAAACCACGTACCGCACGCAGCAAAGGCACACCGGCTTTGGTCAGGCTATAAAGCTGACGGCAGAAAATCACCAGCACCTCGAGCGGGATCCGGCTTTTGAACAGGCGGTCAATATCCAGCCCGGCCGATTTGGCTTTACCCTCACGAATTTCCAGCGGAATAATGCCTTGGCGCATCAAGATATCTGCCGCGGCATCTTGCGAAGCGGCTTCCAGCTGCCCCCGCTTCATGTCACCCTGGGCACTGCGGCCGCGGTAATTAAAAATTGCCATCTCTCGTACCTGCTAGCCGTTAGACCACATAACTATTGTGCTCATCACCCTCACCGAGCAGCAGCACTTCATCCAGGCTGGTAACCCCTTCCAGCGCCAGCTCCATCGCCGACTCGATCAGCGGCTTATACCCCGGCGACTGGCGGGCGATCTGGCTAAAATGTACGGCATCACCGGCACGCAAGGCATCCATCATATCCGGGCGCATTTCCAATAGCTCAAACACCCCGATACGGCCACGGTAGCCGGTAAAGTTACAGGTCTGGCAGCCCCGTCCCTTGCGGAAGGTCGTCTCGGTCAAATGGGGGAACCGCGCCATCAACCACTGCTGCTTGTCGGCCTCGAGCTCATGATCTGTCGCACAGTCTTTACAGACCCGGCGTACCAGGCGCTGGGCCAATACCGCCCGCACCGCACTGGCAACCAGGTAGCCAGGTGCTTCCATGTCGATCATTCGCAGGGCACTGTCTACGGCATCGTTGGTATGCAGGGTGGACAGCACCAGGTGGCCAGTCAGGGCCGAGCGCAGGCCGATCTCCACCGTTTCCTGATCGCGCATCTCGCCCACCAGGATGATATCGGGATCCTGGCGCAGGAAGGTGCGCAGGATCGACGAGAAGTTCAGGCCTATCTTGCTGTTGACCTGAACCTGGTTGACCCGCGGCAAGCGGTATTCCACCGGATCTTCCGCGGTGATCAGCTTCTTGCCCGGCTGGTTGAGCTCACTCAGCGCGCCATACAAGGTGGTGGTTTTCCCCGAGCCGGTCGGGCCGGTAACCAGGATCATCCCGTGCGGCCGGCGCAACTGGCGGCGGAAGCGCAGCAAGATATCTTCGGGCATACCAATCTGCTCAAGGCTCAAGATCCCCGCCGACTGGTTGAGCAGACGCATCACCACGGATTCACCGTGCTGCACCGGCATGGTCGATAGACGTACATCGACCGACTGGCCGCGCACCGACATATTGAAGCGACCGTCTTGCGGCAGGCGCTTCTCGGAAATATCCAGGCTGCCCATCAGCTTCAGGCGCAGCACCAATGCCGATGCGACACCAGATTCCTTGAGCAGGGTTTCGTGCAGCACCCCATCGATACGCTGGCGGATCCGCAACACATCGCTGTCCGGCTCGATATGGATATCCGATGCCCCCACCTGAATTGCATCTTCAAACAGCGAATTGATCAGCTTAACAACGGTGACTTCGTCATTGTCGTTGTCCTCCAAGCCAAACGCGTATTCCGAGTGGTGCTGGTGCTCGGCCTGCAGCTGCTCGGCAAAGGAGACAATTTCCTGGGTACGGCGGTAATAGCGGTCAAATGCCGTGATCAGCTGGCGCTCCGAGGCAATCACCAACTCGATCCGGTACTGTGCCAGCTGGTCGTAAACCGCTTCCTGAGAGGCCAGATCCGCCGGATCACTCATCGCCACCCGGACCATGCCGTCCTGTTCGCTGAGCACCAATGCTCGCAGGCGGCGCGCATGGACTTCGGCCAGCAGGGCCACCGCATTGGTATCTATCGTCAGGCGGTTGAGATCGACCAGCGGAATATCAAGCTGGCGGGAGAGGAACTGCAGCATTTTCTGCTCGCTCAGGAACCCCATGCTGATCAGGGTATCCCCCAGCTTGCGGCCGGTTGACTGCTGGTTGTCCAGCGCCTGTTCCAGCATATCCTGCGAGACGATGCCCTCTTCAATCAACAGGTCGCCAAGGCGTTTACGTAGTCGAAGTGCCATAATTACCCCTTGCTATTGGCCAGCACGGCCAGGCGTTGGCGAATAAACTGTTGCGTCTCACCGGAGATCTGCCCCATCCGCAATGCCTGCTGGTAGGCCTCTTCGGCTTCGGCCAAGTCCTGGTTACGCTCCAAGGCCACCCCTAGCCCCAGCCACCAGCGGCCATCATAAGGCTCGGCTTTGACTAGGTTGTGGTAACTGCTCAGGGCCAAGTCATTTTGGTTAAGCTGCTGGGCCAAGGCACCGCGCATCGCCAAATAATCGCTATGGGCATAACTTGGCAACTGGCTCAGTACGTTCAGTGCCGCCTGCTGCTGTGACTCGTTAACCAGCAGCTTGGCCATGGTCAGGCGCAGATCTGGCTGGCCGGCATCCAGCGACAAGCCTTGCTGCAGCGTCGCCATCGCGCGGCGGGTTTCTCCCCGGCCGTAATACAGTGCCGCCAGTTTCTGGCGTGCCGTGATCCACTCAGGGTTGTATTTCACCGTCGTTTCCAAAAAGCTGATCGCCTTGCGGCTATCGCCCTGCTTGAGGGCCTTTTCAGCTTTCCTGTATTCAATCTGGGCCAGCTGACCGGCATCGAGCTCGACCGTTTCAATCATCAGGCTCTCTTCGCCATCGGTTATTTCCATGTCGCCACTGCGATGGATGTCATCAGCATGGCTCAATGTCGTTACCGGCTCAGGTGTCGCAGGCTCTGAAACAACAGGCTTTGCTGCTGGCGCTTTCTGAACCGAAGCCTTAGGTGCAGGGGCTTTCGGGGCAGCAGCTTTAGGCGCTTTAACCTCAGCCACTGGCGCTTGTGTCACTACCGTTTGCTGTTGTGCGGGCTGAGGAGCGGCTTTCACAGACTCTTTCTCAACCGGCTTCTTCGCAGGCTCTTGCGGCAAGACCGTTTGTTCAACCTCTGTCATATTAGCGACAGGTTGCGGCTCGGCCGTCACCTTTTCAGCTTTATCCACCATGGCTTCTGCGATAACCGGAGGCTCTGCAGCAATGGGCTCTGAAGCAGCTTCTGCCGGCGCGACCGGGTTGACCGCCATGACTACCTCGCCGACCGCATTGTCGCTGGACCACAACTGCCAGCCACCTATACCCATGGCGATGCCAAGGCCCAGCACGCCCAGTGTCGCCCAAGGCTTGAGGCTTGCTTGCTTGACCGGCTTAATCGCTGCCGGCTTGATTTCACTGCGACTGAAGCCTCTTTGTTGCTGGCCCTGCTGACGGCTTAGCGCGCTCAGTTTTTTATTCAATTCACTCATAGATTATTGCCATCCCCATAGTACCGGGTAGGTCCATCTTGGCTGGCGCGCGCCCAAGGTGTCGCGGATTGCCACGAGTACCTCTTCACGCCCAGCCATCAATTTGTCTTCACTGTATGCGGCAATTAACGCCTTGTGACACAGCTGGTTAATTAGTCGGGGGATACCGCCACTGGCCTGCCATATCGCCTTGCCCTGCGGCAGGGCAAACAGCTCGTGCTGGATACCGGCAGTCTGCAGGCGGTGTTCGATATAGGCCAGGGTCTCGGCCAGATTGAGAGGCCTTAATTCGCTACGGAACGTGATCCGCTGGCGGAACTGGCGCAGCTCATGCCTGGCGAGCTGCCGGTCGAGCTCAGGCTGCCCCAGCAGTACAATGTGCAGCAGCTTTTCCTGCTCGGTTTCCAAGTTGCCCAGCAGCCGAATGGCCTCCAGGGCATCATCCGGCAGAGCCTGTGCCTCATCGATCAATACCACAACGGTTTTCCCCGCCGCTTTGCGTGCCAGCAGAGCTTGCTGCAGCCGGTCGGCCAGCAGGCTATTGTCACCTTCGCTTGCCAGCCCCAACTCACGGGACAAGGCAATGCGCAATGCCGGGCCGCTCTCGGCTGGCGTCGGCAAATAAGCCAGCTCAAAGTGCGCAGGCAACTGGTTGATCAGCATTCGACATACCAAGGTTTTACCCGTGCCCACTTCTCCGGTGATCTGGATGATCCCCTCGCCCATCCCCAGCGCCGCCAAGGTGGTATCGATAGCCTCCAGGTGCGGTGGCAAGGCATGGAAAAAATGGGTATTGGGTGTCAGGCCGAAAGGCGCTGACACCATGCCGAAATGCTCGAGGTACACGGCTTAGCCCTCTTCGGGGAACCACTCGTTGAGCAGGGCGCGGGAGCGTTCCACTTCCTGCTGCCAGGTCTGTTCGCCGACGACCGTAGGCTTGAGCAAGATCACCAGCTCGGTCTTGACCTGCAGCTTGTTGACGTTACGGAACAGGTGCCCCAGCATCGGGATATCCCCCAGCAGCGGCACTTTCGACACCTGGTCGGTGGTCGCCGATTTCATCAACCCGCCGATCACCACCACATCACCAGAGCGGGCGTGGATCACCGAGTCCGACTCGCGGATAGAGCTCTTGGCCAGCGGCAGCTGGTAGGTACCGAAGGTATCCCCCAGGGCAATATCGCGGATCTCGGTTTCAACATCGATAACCGCTGGGTGGACGTGGAGCAAGACACTGCCCTCATCGCCGATCTGCGGGGTCACATCCAAAGAGATCCCTGAGAAGAACGGTGTCAGCTCGATATCCGGCGAGGCGGTTCCGCCATCACTGTTGACCTCGCCGCCGGAAATGTCGGTCACGAAGTACTGATCGCTACCTACTTTGATCACCGCTTTCTGGTTGTTGGCCGCCGTCACCCTCGGGCTGGACAGCACGTTCAGATCGCCCTGGGTATCGAGGAAGCTCAGTACCGCATCGAAGTTCCCGTCCGAAATAGTTATATTGGTCTGCCCACCCAGTAGCGCAGCAATCGGGTCGGCCCCCGGCAGGGTCGGGATAGTGCCGTTGGAAATATTGCCGCGGCCGAAGACAATTTCTGTACCGCCAATGGTCTTGGTGATATTGCTCCAGTTGATCCCCTGCTGGTAGCCATCACTCAGGGCCACTTCCATGATCTTGGCTTCCAGCACAACCTGGCGCTTAAGGCGCTGCTGGGAAACACCGAGAAACTCTTTGACTTCGCGCAACTCGTTCGGGTAGGCACGGACCGAGATCAAGCTCGCCTGTGGCGAAACCACAATGCTCCGTCCCTGGCCGCTGCCAATCATCGCCTGCACGGCTTTTTCCAGCTGGGCCCAGAAATCACTTTCCGAGACAGTTTCGATCGTCGTACCGCCCGTGGTGGTGGTTGAGCTGTTATTGTTGTTGCTGTTGTTTTTATTGCTGCTGTTGCCAGTGTTGTTTTGAGAACTGCCGGAATTGCCTGAATTACTGTTGGTAATTGAGCCGGTGGTCAACGAGGTCAGAGAAACACCGCGGCGCTGTAGCTGGAGGTAGTCGACAGGGATCACCTCGGTACGCAAGGTGGCCGGGAAAACCTGGATAATGTTACCCTTGCGGGTTGTGTTATAGCCGTAAATATCGGAGACCACAGACAGCACTTCGTCCAGCGTGACATCGCGCAGGGTCAGGGAGATACGGCCCTGCACAT
Source organism: Photobacterium gaetbulicola (assembly GCF_003025515.1). NCBI lineage: Bacteria > Pseudomonadati > Pseudomonadota > Gammaproteobacteria > Vibrionales > Vibrionaceae > Photobacterium > Photobacterium gaetbulicola. Next base: position 42,988 of record NZ_PYME01000032.1, read on the forward strand.
CCGGGTGGATAACCATATTGAACGGCGTGCCTTTCACCAGGCTTCCGAAGAATGCCTTGGCTTCAACATTGCGGGCATTAACCCGAAAGCGCTTTTCAAGCACTGACTGGCTCGCATAATCCATCCCGTCGAGGCCCGGCATCAAATCATTGCTGACCGCCGGCGGCAGATCCATCAATGGTCTACTGTTCGCTTCGTTGGCGGCCTGGTTAAGGGCACCTTTGACCTCCACCGGGTCTCGGTGTCCCATATTGGTCGAGCATCCTGCCAGGGAAGCCATGACTACGGCTACTATTAATCCACGCATGTTTACCACTTCTTGTTCTACTCTGACTTTATGTTATCGGCGAACATTTCCAGCCGCCATTGCCGCCCACCCCGCTGCAAGATGACGTAATCATCCGTCACCTGACTGAGGGTATAACCGCTTATTCGCCCGCCGGTCCCGACAGACACACTGTTAAGAATCGCCCGGCATGCCTGACCATCCTGATCGCAAAAGATCCCCTGCAACTGCGGCAGGCGTGCCCGTGACGGGCTTGTCTTGACCGCCGGCGCCTGCCAGCCCAATGGCGCAGTCGGATCCTGCGCAGCCTGTGCCAGCGGTATCAACAGCCATACCACGACCACCATTGCTAATCTAACCACCAATAAAGTCCTCGCTTACTCCGAGTGTGTAGACTTCCAGCTGGATATCGGCCCAAGGGTAGTTATCCACCCGGTAATCCAAGCTCCGCCAGTAGTACTGGACTGGCAGCGCTTCGAGCTGTTCGAGGTAGCGGATCAAATCAAAGTACCGTCCACGCAATGTCAACCGCACCGGGTGGATGTAATACCCCTGGTCTTCCCCGCCGACCAGCTGTACCGGCGGCAAAGACTCCAACGACAGCAACTTTAGCTGGCGCGAATGCTGGAGCACTTTCTCCATCAAAGCCGACATCTGTACCGGCGTAACCAAACTCGATACCCGCCCATCGAGCTGGGCGTCCATATCTGCATTCTGCAACTCCAGCAAGGTGATCCGCTCATCGATATCGGCGTCAGGATCCCCCTTGAGCTTGCGCTCCATCACCAACTGTTGGTTCGTGGTGTTAAGCAGGGCATTCTTCACCGACTGCAGCTGCCCCGAGGCGGCCTCAACCGCTTTCACCTGGGGCTCAATCACCACGATAAAGCCGACGAACAACAGGGCAATCCAGCCCGACAGGGCGATCAACCACTTCTCTCGTTGGGTCAGCAGGGCAAATTTGTCACACAGCGTCTGCCAGTGGTTCATTGGGCGACTCCTTGCGTGACAGCAGGTGCTGCAGGCTGATTGCGCTCAGCCAGCAGCTTGAAGGTCACGATATTCTGTTTGTTACGGCCAAGCGTCATCAGCTTGAAGCGGCGATCCGACAGCGACGGATACTGCCTGAATTCCTGCAACCAAGCCGGAACGGCATCCGGGGTTCGTGCCAGACCTTCAAGATTGAGCTGAGGCCCTTTTACCCTCAGGTGCTGGACCGAGATATCACCACTGGCAGCCGCCGACAACTGCTGCATCATGCCGGCATATCCCACCTGCAAGCTACTATCATGCAGGGCGATAGCCTCCAGGGCAGCCCGCTTCTCGGCGAGGTGTTGCTCCAGGCCGTTAGCCACATCGACCTTGATCTGGCTCGGCAAGTGCTTGGCCAGGGCAGCCTTAGTCCGCTCAAGCTCGGCGGATTTTTGCTGCAGGCGCTGCTGCTCTGCCGCCAGCTCTTGCTGTTGCTGGTAGCTCTGCCAGCTGAACCAACCTGCCAACGCCGCCAATACCACAGTGATCGCCACCCAGCTCATTACGACATTGGGGAGGGTCAACAACTCAAGCTTTGGCTTTAGGGCATCGCTGTAGAAATTAATCCCGACCTGCTCGGGCTCTATTACCGCACAGTAGGCAACACGCACGGCGTTGCTGGCCAAAGAAGGATGCGAAGGGGTAACGGGTTCAACCTTGACGTTGAGGCGCTGGCTCAAGGCTTGAGCTAACTCACTGTCGTCATCGTCATCACAGGAAATCAGCAGCTGGGTGATCGGGGCATCACGCAGCTGGGCACTGAGGAAGTCCAGCGACCGCTGCAGCTCCAATGCCAATCCATCGAGCTGCAAACCTTTTTCCAGCGACTGGGCATCGTCACTAGCCAACAACGGCACGCTGAAGCCGCGAAGCTGGCGCTGGAAGCACAGCACCTGCTGTTTGAAAGCCGACAACTGCAGGTTGGCTTTCCCCCGGCGGTGCAGAACAAGCTGGCTTCGCTCAAACGCGGTCAGCTGTCCCCATACCACTTCTTCGGCGGACACCGACAACAGCTCGCACCCCGCCTCCCGGCAGGCCTTGTCCAGCTGCTCAATTTGCTTTTTCTGGGTCGAAAATGCCTGCAGGCGCTCTTTCAGCGGCGCGACAAAACCATCGGCCACCAGCTCCATCGGTGACTCGTTGACCAGCTCTTTGACCAAAAAGGGCAAGGCCGTCGGATACTCTTCCCGCGGCAGCTCGGGCTTGTCGATCAACATACTCTGATACAGGCCATGCCCTAGCACCAGGCGCAACTCCGCCCCTTTCAGCTGGTGCTTGTCAATCAAGGTGCGAATCGCCCCCGGCCAGCCGTTCAGCCCTGATACCGGCAGCTCATCCGTCACCCATGATTTATTTTCCTGGTACACCAAAGCCACGGTATCGGCGAATAATGCCATTCCCGCCACCGGAGAATGTGTCTTCTTCCTTAGCAATTTCTTTATTATCATTTCAGGCTACTTGGTTTAAACAGGCTTACTTTCAGGGGGTATCGCAGGAATTCACTGTCCTTGACAATAAGTGTCAATATTTTGACCATTATAATGATAATTCCCTTAATGAATAGTGATTTTTTGCTCTACCCTGTGTTTTTTCCAAACAATTTCCGTGGGTTATTATTATTGTCAGCATCATTTTCTGCTGAATTTTCAGGCGAGAAGTAACGCCCTTGACCGCCATTTATCCCTAACTGCTTGAGAACTTGCCACTCATTGGCATTTTCGACCCCAACAGCAATCACCTTGACGTCGGAATCAGCGCAGGCACCCAACATGCTTCTGACAAATAGCTGGTTTTCCTGGCGTAGATTGATCTCGCGAACCAAGCTACGGTGCAGCTTGATGTAATCGGCGCGGATATCCTTGATATAGTGGGTACTGACAATGGTTCTGCCCGCCTGATCAACCACCAGGCTGCAGCCAAGGCCAACCAGCATCCGGGTCACCGGACGCATTGCATCCAGGTGCTTGACCAGCCCCCCTTCGGCAATTTCGAAGGACAATCGGTTGAGCACAGTGCGCGGGGTCTGCAGCAGTTCGTCCCGCAGCCATTTGACAAAGCTCTTCTCCAACAAGGCCTCTACGCTGAGATTGACCGAAATCGACTCGGTCACCGGCTCGCTCTTGAGCATGTGCAGTGCCTTGGTCACCACAATTTTATCCATCCGGGCACTGAAACCGACTTGCTCGACAGCGGTGAGGAAACGCGACGCTTTGATCAGCATACCGTTCTCATCCCTGATGCGGGACAGCAACTCACGGTGTAGCGGGCTACCATCTACCAACTGCACCGACTGTTGATACAAGGCCGGGCCGCCATTGCTGAACACGGCATCGAGCAAGGTCCGCCAGCGCACACTGCCCCTGGCGTCTTCAAACTGCTGATCTTTCTTAAAGGCATACCAGCTGTTGGAGCCCTGCAACTGGGCACTGCGCAGTGCCATATCTGCTTCGTCCATGATCCGGCCGCGGCGCTCGCCACTGGCACAGAAGGTTACCCCGATATGGCACCAATTGTCGGGCTCCAGCGGCGCTGGCGGCGACAGGCGATCCAAGGCATTCATCAGCGTATTGCTAAACTGCTTGACCTCCTTGGCCGACTGCTGCGGCAGCAGAATGGCAAACTCCGCATCGAAATAGCGCGACAGCACCGTATCCGGGTAACGCTGGATAAGGTTCGATAAAATCCCGCCGACATCCTGGATCAGCTCATCGGCCTCGGCTTTGCCCTTGTCAGCCAGCAACTCTTCCCAATCGGTGATCCGGATCAGAATGACTGCGCCGTGGGTTTCCTGATCCTGCAGCATCGACTGCAAGCGGCTATCGAACAACACCCGGTTGGCCGCCCCAGTCAGCTGATCGAGGAAGGTATGGGTTCGAATAAAAGTGTCAAAACGGCTGCGCTCCTGCCGGGCATCCTTGAGCTCGGCGATCATCTTGTCGAGGGCCAAGCTGGCAGTGGCAGGCCACTCCTGCTCATCGCCCACGGCATTTTCATCCACCCTGCCGGCCAGGATCAGCCGACCACGATGTTCGAGCAGCTCCGAGCCGTACAGCTGGCGACGCAGCCAGTCCATCCCCCAAACCAACCCCATGATGATGATCGCCACGGCCAGGCTTATCGACGACATCGCGCCTAACGAGTAGGTAAACTCGGTATATGGCGGGATCGATTTCATGGTAACCGTGAAACCGGGATTGTGTTCGAGCTCGTAGCGGCTCTGATGGAGGATGTTCGGGTCAGTCAACGGCTGTAGCCCCTGAAAAGCGTACACCACCCCTGCCTCACTGCCGACTTCCAGCTCCACCACATTACTGGCTTTGAGCAACTTTGGCAGCCAACGCGAAATCGCCTGCGAGCCTTGAGGATCAGCCAGCTCCTGATCGATGACCCCAACGACCCCCTCCAGATAGTGGGTCAGGTAGTCCTGCCCCAACTTGCGAAAACTTACCGCCCCGCCAATAAAAATGACGAAAATGGCACAGATAACAATTAATGTGACAAAGGCAACTAGACGGTTGGTTAACCGCATCCCTGAAGCTTTTCTCATAAGCAGCCAAAAAAACTCAAATAGTCAAACAGATACTTAGCCAGATCAAACACCAGAAAGGCCAAGGCATGGGCGTACACTAAAAGCAAAAATACCATTGTATTGATCATGCTGTCAGTGCCAAAGTCGACAAATTAACAATTTTGTAAACCCTTGTTAGGACATAAACCGTCTGAACCGGAAGGAAACTCATGGTAATGTAAGAAAATATGCAACTTCGCCTGCCACCAGCGCAATAGGGTTATTAGCAACATGGATTGGATCACCTGCACCAAAAGCTTTGTTACCGTTGTCGACCAGGGCTCACTGGCCCAGGCCGCCACCAAACTCAACACCTCCAGCTCAGCCCTGTCCAAGCGTTTGGCCTGGCTGGAAAAACAGCTGGGCGTGCAACTGCTCAAACGTACCACCCGCAGCCTGACCATGACCGATGCCGGCCGCCTCTTCTATCAGCGCAGCGCACGCTTGCTGGATGACTGGCACCAGATGCTGGCAGAGACTACCTCGACCTATGGTGACGTCAGCGGGGTATTGCGGATCGGTGCGCCGCTGGCGGTTGGCAGTCGCCTGCTGGTGAACTACCTGGCGGAGTTCATCGAGGTGTATCCCAATATCCAGGTCGAGCTGCATACCATTACCCCGGGCCAGCTCCCGGATCTCAACCTGGATGTCTTTATCAGCAAGGAGCTCACCGATTTCAATTCATCGAGCTATATCGCCACCAAGCTGTTCAACTTCCGCCATGGTTTCTATGCCGCCCCGTCTTACCTGGAAGGAAAACCGCTGATCGACAGCCCTGAGCAACTGACACAACATAACTGCCTGATGTTCGGCACTCATGGCCACGAGCAAGAGCACGTGTTCGAAAATGAAGTCAGGGTGCGTCTCAAGGGCAACTTCACCACCCAGAATCCGGAAGCACTGGTCGCCGCCGCCGTGGCCGGAATGGGGATCATCTTGGCGGGAGAGAATACCGTCAAGCGCGAACTCAGCAAGGGCTTGCTGGTACCGGTGTTACCCGAACTCAGACAACCCGTGAGTTCAGCCTACGCCTACTACCCCAAACTCGACTACAACCATGTCAAAACCAAGCTGTTCATTGATTTTATCAAGGCCAAGTCCAACCCAGCCCACAGCTAGCAGACAATAAAAAGCCCCGCATCGGCGAGGCTTAATCATTTGGGTCAGCGACCTATCAACACAGCAAGTGCTTAAAATGGGATGTCGTCGTCGAAATCCATTGGCGGCTCGTTGTACTGAGGCTGAGGAGCGGCCTGCTGCTGTGGAGCCTGTTGCTGTTGCTGCGGAGCAAAGTTCTGCTGAGGCGCTGCTGCTGGCTGCTGAGGCTGACCCCAACCACCTTGCTGCTGTTGGCCACCCATTGGTGCGCCCATACCCTGGCCACCGCCCTGACGGCCGCCAAGCATCTGCATAACACCGTTGAAGCCCTGAACCACAACTTCGGTCGTGTAGCGGTCCTGACCGTTTTGGTCTTGCCACTTACGCGTCTGCAGTTGGCCTTCGATGTATACCTGAGAGCCCTTGCGCAGGTACTCACCAGCGACTTCAGCTAGCTTGCCGAACAGCGCCACACGGTGCCATTCAGTTTTCTCGCGCTGCTCACCAGTGTTCTTGTCACGCCAGCTTTCAGAGGTGGCAATGGTAATATTTGCTACTGCACCACCACTTGGCATGTAACGGATTTCCGGATCATTACCCAAGTTACCGACTAGGATAACTTTGTTTACGCCACGACTGGCCATAGTTCACTCCGATCTCATTATCGACGCTGGGAAAAGCCAGCTGCCGTTATTGAAAGTTTATACTTAATCGCGCAGTCTATCATGCTTCACCCCTGATCGAACAGGGCTGAATCCGAGTAAAATACAGCAAATGCCAGCACGAATAAGCGACACAGAATGGTGCTATTATAACCAGCTCACTGTGTTTTTATACAGCTTTTTCTTTCAAGGCCCTGAGCCCTGTGCAATAATGCCGCAGTCATAAATTAGTCAATAAAGCTCATCGATATGGATAACATTGAAGTCAGGGGTGCCCGTACCCATAACCTCAAGAACATTTCCCTCACGCTGCCTCGGGATCAGCTGATTGTTATCACCGGCCTGTCGGGATCGGGAAAGTCATCCCTGGCTTTCGACACCCTGTATGCCGAAGGGCAGCGCCGCTACGTCGAATCGCTGTCGGCCTACGCCCGCCAGTTCCTGTCACTGATGGAAAAGCCGGATGTCGACCATATCGAGGGGCTATCCCCGGCGATTTCCATCGAGCAGAAGTCGACCTCGCACAACCCGCGCTCTACGGTCGGGACCATTACCGAGGTGTACGATTACCTGCGTTTGCTCTACGCCCGTGTCGGTGAGCCACGCTGTCCGACCCACCATGTAGAGCTCGCCGCCCAAACCGTCAGCCAAATGGTCGACAAGGTGCTCGAGCTGCCGGAAGGCAGCAAAATGATGCTGCTGGCACCTATCGTCAAAGAGCGCAAGGGCGAACACGTCAAGACCCTGGCCAACCTCGCCGCCCAAGGCTATATCCGCGCCCGTATCGATGGCGAGGTGTGTGATCTGTCCGATCCACCAACGCTGGAACTGCATAAAAAGCACACCATCGAAGTGGTAGTCGATCGCTTCAAGGTCCGCGATGATCTGCAGCAGCGCTTGGCAGAATCTTTCGAAACCGCCCTCGAGCTGTCCGGTGGTAACGTGGTTGTCAGCCCGATGACCGACGGCGAGCATGAAGAGATCGTATTCTCGGCCAACTTTGCCTGCCCGCACTGTGGCTACAGCATGCAGGAGCTTGAGCCTCGTCTATTCTCCTTCAACAACCCGGCCGGTGCCTGTGGGACCTGTGACGGCTTGGGGGTGCAGCAGTTTTTTGACCCTGAACGGGTGGTGCAAAATGGCGAGCTGAGCCTGGCCGGCGGCGCGATCCGCGGCTGGGACAAGCGCAACTTCTACTATTTCCAGATGCTCAAGTCGCTGGCCGAGCATTATGATTTTGATGTCGAGGCCCCGTTCGACAGCCTGCCGAAGAAGGTCCAGAACGTGATCCTCAATGGTTCGGGCAGCACCAATATCGAGTTCAAATACATCAACGACCGGGGGGATATCACGGTCCGCCGCCATCCGTTCGAGGGGATCCTCAACAACATGGAGCGCCGCTACCGCGAAACCGAATCCAACTCGGTACGCGAAGATTTGATCAAATTCGTCTCGACCAAACCGTGCAGCAGCTGTAACGGCTCCCGCCTGCGCCTCGAGGCCCGCAATGTCTTTATCGCCGATACTACGTTGCCAACCGTGAGCGAGATGAGTATCAGCGAGGCAATGGACTTCTTCCAACAGCTGGCGCTGACCGGACAGAAAGCCAAGATTGCCGAAAAGGTCCTCAAGGAAATCAATGACAGGTTGAGCTTCCTGGTCAATGTCGGCCTCAATTACCTCAACCTGTCGCGCAGTGCCGAAACCCTGTCGGGCGGTGAAGCCCAGCGGATCCGCCTGGCCAGCCAGATCGGTGCCGGCCTGGTGGGCGTGATGTATGTGCTGGACGAGCCGTCAATCGGCCTCCACCAGCGAGATAACGAACGCCTGCTCAAGACCCTGACCCACCTGCGCGATCTCGGCAACACCGTGATTGTGGTCGAGCACGACGAGGACGCCATCCGCACCGCTGACCATGTGATTGATATTGGCCCTGGTGCCGGTGTCCACGGCGGCAATGTGATTGCCGAGGGCAAGCTGGCTGATATCGTCGCCAACGACAACTCACTAACCGGCCAATACCTCAGCGGCAAGAAATGCATTGCGGTTCCGGAGCAGCGCGTGGCCATGGATCCGGAGCGAACTGTCAAGCTGCTGGGTGCGACCGGCAACAACCTGAAAAATGTCGACGTCGAGCTCCCTGTCGGCCTGCTGACCTGTATTACTGGGGTATCGGGCTCGGGCAAGTCAACCTTGATCAACGACACCTTCTTCCAGATCGCCCACCACCAGCTCAACGGGGCGACATCGGGCCAGGCTGCGCCATACCGTGAAATACAGGATCTCGAGCACTTCGACAAGGTCATTGATATCGACCAGAGCCCGATTGGCCGTACGCCACGCTCTAACCCGGCGACCTATACCGGGATCTTTACCCCTATCCGTGAATTGTTTGCCGGCACCCAGGAGTCGCGTTCGCGCGGTTACAAACCGGGGCGCTTCAGTTTCAACGTCAAGGGTGGCCGCTGTGAGGCGTGCCAGGGCGACGGGGTTATCAAGGTAGAGATGCACTTCCTGCCGGATGTCTATGTGCCGTGTGATGCCTGTAAGGGCAAGCGCTACAACCGCGAAACACTGGAAGTCCGCTACAAGGGCAAAACCATCGACGAGGTGCTGGAGCTGACGGTCGAAGATGCCCGCGAATTTTTCGATGCGGTACCGGCTATAGCGAGAAAACTGCAGACTCTGATCGATGTCGGCCTGTCGTACATCCGCCTGGGCCAGGCTGCCACCACCCTATCGGGCGGTGAAGCCCAGCGGGTCAAACTGGCCCGAGAACTGTCCAAGCGCGACACCGGCAAGACCCTGTACATCCTGGATGAGCCGACCACTGGCCTGCATTTCCACGATATTCAGCAGTTGCTCAATGTCCTGCACCGCTTGCGTGACCACGGCAATACCATTGTGGTGATCGAGCATAACCTCGATGTGATCAAAACCGCTGACTGGATCATCGACCTCGGTCCCGAGGGCGGTAGCGGTGGCGGTGAAATCATTGCAACCGGTACCCCGGAGCAAGTGGCGCAGATCGCAGGTTCGCACACTGCACGCTTCCTCAAGCCTTTGCTGCCAGAGTGAACGCCAGTACAATAGCTCTGGCAACCTAACCGACGACGAGAAACCGGGCTTACCTTCAAGCCCGGTTTTGTTTGATTCAGACAGTGAGATCCAGCGTAACCACCATGACAGTGTTATATGTAAAAGGCACCAACCTTGCCGAGAAAGGGATCAGCAAGCCGATGATAAAGCCCTTCTTGGTGTCACTCGGGATCCTGTTCCTGTTGGCGATGCATTACTTTCAGCATAATCCCGGCGGCTCCGGACTGGAGCTCTCGTTCAATGCCATGAGCTGGATCCCGTTCAGCTTCGCTATTGCCTTCGGCCTGCTGGAAATCTGCCGCCAACGGATATGGCGCTATTCGCGGCTGACCATTGTCCTGACGATATGCTGCGTCCTGCTCACCCTGCCCATGTTCTACCCCAACGCGGACATCGGCCAGAGCTTGCCACGGCTGCTGGGCCTGTGGGCTGGTTTGCTGTTTTTTGTCGGCTTGCAGCAATTCTCCTTCAACCACAAGCAGCGCCAGCGCATGCTGTGGTTTGTCCTTGCTGCGGTATGGCTTCAAGCCATCCTCGGCTGGGTGCAGTTCATGCTACTGGAGCCGGGTAACCCGATGGGCTACGACACGTTGGCCAACCGGCCTTACGGGATTTTCCAGCAGCCCAATGTCATGGCTAGCTTTTTGGCTACCGGCTTAGTGCTGTCCGGCTACCTTCTTGCCCGTATTCCCATGTACCGGGGCAAGTGGAGCTGGCAGCAATGTTTCTTACTACTGACCCCTGTCATTACCCTGCCATTACTGGTGGTGCTAAGCTCCCGCACCGGCTGGCTCGGAGCCACCGTCGGTACCCTGCTGCTGCTCCCATACCTGCGCCACTTTGCCGCCAAAGCCCAGTGGCGGATGTGGCTGCTGATGATTACGCTCGGGCTTAGCCTGTCATGGCATATCAATAGCACCACGGGGTGGTCGCCTCAGGAGAACCGCCTGAGCTTGGTCAGTGCCCGAGCCATGCATATCCCGCAAGCGGTTAATATGTTCCTCAGCCAGCCCTTAACCGGCTACGGCTACGGCACCTTTGAGGTGAGCTACATTACCCAGACGGCGAAATGGCACCATGACAACCCGGACAACCCGGCAGGCATGGCCGCCCTCACCCACCCGCATAATGAGCTGGCACTCTGGGCTGCAGAAGGTGGTATCATTCCACTCCTTGCCCTGTTGGCAGCAGCGGCCGCGGTGTTCCTCAAAATCAAGAAAGCCCGGGAAGGGACACAGCTGGCTCTGATCGGACTGTTTTTCCCGCTGGTCTTGCATAGCCAGCTGGAGTACCCGTTCTACCACTCTCTGGTCCACTGGGTGATCTTCATCTTGTTGATTTACTGGGTCGATAACCTGACGGCCAAGTACTACAAGCAAAACATGCGCTACATCCTATCGATCCGGGCACTGGTACTGACGCTGCCACTCATCACCACCGGTTTTATGGCGACAACCCTCTACTCCGGCGCCCAGCTGACCCAGTACGAAACCAGCCGCCCCGCCAATGTTGACTATCTGTTGCGGGTCAATAACCCTTGGGCATGGCAGAACCGGTTTGAGTGGGATTTGCATCTTACCCAATTGCAGCTTGGGGTCGCCAGCGACAACCCCACCCTAATCCAGGAGTACATCAACTGGGCCCAGCAAAAGGCCAAGCGATGGCCACGTCCTGAGCTGTACCAAAATCTGGTCACGGCTTATTACCAGCTGGGGCAACACAACCGGGCGGAGCAAATCCTGGATGAGGCCCAGTACCTTTATCCTGGCCGTACCTTTTCATCTCCTGACGCTGCGTCTCCACAGTCGGACAAGCCGGAAATGCCCTGATGCCCAACAAAAAATGGCTACCTCGCGGTAGCCATTTCTCCATGCCGTCACCGAAGGTCGGTTATTTCAGCGTGGTCTCCAGTGCACGTAGGCACAGCGCGACATTTTCACTGCGGGCGGCATACCCCATCAAACCAATACGCCACGCCTTGCCAGCCAGCGCACCAAGTCCGGCACCAATTTCCAGGTTGTAGCGCTCCAACAGGGTTTTCCTCACCTCGGCATCATCAATACCGTCAGGAATATAGACCGCATTAAGCTGTGGCAGTCGATGCGCCTCATCAACCACGAATTCAATGCCCAACTGCTCCAGCCCTTCACGCAGCTCCAGGTGGATATCCTTATGGCGCTGCCAGGCATTCTCCAAGCCCTCGTTTTGCAACAGCACCAAGGCTTCATGCAACGCATACAGGCTGTTTACCGGTGCGGTATGGTGATAGCTTCGCTTGCCTTCACCGCTCCAGTACCCCAGCACCAAGCTCTGGTCGAGGAACCAGCTTTGAACCGGTGCCTGGCGGCTCTGGATCTTAGCCACGGCCTTCTCAGAAAAGGTTAACGGCGACAGCCCCGGGACACAGGACAAACATTTCTGGCTACCGGAGTACACCGCATCCAGCTGCCATTCGTCCACCAGCAGGGGCACGCCCCCCAGTGATGTGACGGCATCGACAATGGTCAGGCAGTCATGGGCTCTGGCCAGCTTGGCAATTGCCTCAGCATCACTCAATGCCCCGGTCGAGGTCTCGGCATGGACAAAGGCCACGATCTTCGCATCGGGGTGGCTCTCGAGTGCTTGGGCTACCAAGGCAGGATCAACAGGTTCACCCCAGTTGTTATCGACCATGACCGCCACGCCACCGCAGCGCTCGACATTCTCGCGCATCCGATCGCCAAATACACCGTTGCGGCAGACTATCACCTTGTCACCCGGCTCAACCAAGTTGACAAAACAGGCCTCCATACCGGCACTGCCCGGCGCCGATACGGCAATGGTGAAGGTATTTTGCGTCTGGAAAGCATATTGCAGCAATTGCTTGAGCTCATCCATCATGCCGATAAACAATGGGTCTAGGTGACCAATGGTCGGACGGCTCAGAGCCTGCAGCACCTGAGGGTAGATATCCGATGGACCCGGCCCCATCAGAGTGCGCTGTGGTGGATAGAAGCTGCCAATCGTCATTGTTGTTTTCCTCCCTGGCGGTAAGCGTGACTGTAGATCAGTTATTGTAAGGTACTGATTGACTATATCAGCTATATGCTAATTATGCTTATACCAAATCACCATGACCTCGGGCAGATAGCGCCCACTCCTGTTCGTGACAACTTTTTGCAAATTTTATGCATAATTTACCTCTATCTAATTGACAAAAGACCAGGAAATCCGGTTCAATATAGAACGTTTTTTGTTCATCCTGAGAAATAGCTTTCTCAGGGGCAGACAGAAGAGGAGCGTTACCCAGGTATCTAGGTTGCGGGGCCCCACCCCGAAGCAGTCTGGAGAGGGGGAGTAACGCCGAGATACGGCATGACAGGGGGCATGGCGTATCGGCTACGAAGGTTGAATCCTTCTGGCTGTCATCTATTCACTATGGTAATGGATAGATGGGGAGCTTCTGGTTGTTGTACCGGTTTACATCTTACCTTTTTGCTCTCCTGACTTTTTTGTCGGGACTACCATCCCGAGCCCCCTGATAAATACGTATATACTCTTTATTACTGGGAGACTCGCCGTGAGCTTTGTCGAAAATAACTTTACTGTTCCTCCTCCGATTACTGTAGCGAAATTTGGCGGTACCAGCGTAGCCGATCATGCCGCCATGAGCCGAAGTGCCACGATCATCAAGGAAAATGCTGCTGCCAAAGTAGTTTTGATCAGTGCCTGTTCCGGCGTCACCAACCTGCTAGTTGAACTTGCAAACGGAATTGCCGATAACGAGCAGCGCTCCCTACGGCTACAAAAACTGACCTCTATCCACCAGAACATTATCGACAAGCTGGCCCAGCCAGACACTGTCACTGGCCACATAGAACAACTCATCAATAACGTGGCAGGCCTCGCCGAGCAAGCCGCGGAGTCACCATCGACCAAGCTGACCGATCAGTTGGTTGCCCATGGTGAACTATTGTCGACGCACTTATTTACCCAAATTCTCAACGAAATGGGGGCGACAGCCCAGCGTTTCGATATTCGCTCTGTCATGCGTACCGACAGCCAGTACGGCAAAGCCATCCCGGACATTGATACCATCCGCCAACTGGCCGACTCACAGCTCCAGCCTCTGCTGGAAGGCGATACCATTATAGTTTCTCAAGGCTTCATTGGCTCAAACAGCGACGGGGAAACGACCACCCTTGGCCGCGGTGGCAGCGATTACAGTGCCGCCCTAGTTGCAGAAGCCATCAGCGCAGAAACTCTGGAGATCTGGACGGATGTACCGGGCATGTATACAACAGACCCGCGCATCACCGCTAATGCCAAGCCAATCAGCGAAATCAGCTTTAGCGAAGCATCAGAGATGGCAAACTTCGGAGCCAAGATCCTCCACCCGTCGACTCTGCTGCCGGCTGTCCGCCAACAGATCCCGGTCTTTATCGGTTCATCGAAAGCCCCTGAGCAAGGTGGTACCTGGATCCGCCAGCAGGTCAGCGAGCCGCCGAAATTCCGGGCGCTGGCACTGCGCTGCAACCAGACCCTGGTCACCCTGACCAGCCTGAATATGTTCCATGCCTACGGCTTCCTGTCCGAAGTGTTCCGTATTCTGGCCGAACACAAAATCTCGGTTGATTTGATCACCACTTCGGAAGTCAGTGTTTCACTGACCCTCGACCAAACCGATACCGGTGGTGGTGCCCCTAGCCTGCCAGCCGCAGCGATGGAGCAACTGAGCCAGCTTTGCCGCGTGGAAGTCGAGCAAGATCTGTGTTTAGTTGCCCTCATTGGCAACCAGCTCGGCGATGCCCCGGGTGCCGCAACCCAAGTATTCAGCCGTCTGGAGCAATACAGCCCGCGCATGATCTGCTTCGGTGCCAGTACCCACAACTTGTGCTTCCTGGTCAAAACCAAAGAGTCGCGTGACGTGGTCAAGGTCTTGCACCAAGGGCTGTTCGAGTAACAGCAATGCGGATAGAGCCCGCAGATAGCAAATAAAAAAGGCGCTCAGTGAGCGCCTTTTTTGTTCAGGGTGACCCCATTTAGCCATGCAGGTTCGGGCCCAACCATTTCTCGGCCTCGGCCTGCTCCCAGCCTTTGCGATCGGCATAGCTGTCGCGCTGATCGTCCTGGATCTGGGCGATCGCAAAATAGCGCGAGTCCGGGTGGGAGAAATACCAGCCCGATACCGAAGCGCCCGGCCACATCGCATAACTGGTTGTCAGCGACATACCAATCGTCTCTTCAACCTGCAATAGCTCCCACAGCGCGCCTTTCTCGGTATGCTCAGGACACGCCGGATACCCTGGCGCAGGACGGATCCCCTGGTATTTCTCACGGATAAGATCATCATTCGATAAGTTCTCATCCGGCGAGTAGCCCCAGATCTCCGTACGCACCTGCTCATGCAGATACTCGGCAAAGGCTTCTGCCAACCGGTCGGCCACCGCCTGGATCATGATCGCGTTATAATCATCGCCTGCTGCCTTGTAGGCATCGGCCAACTCACGCTCGCCAATCCCGCCGGTTACCGCAAAGGCCCCAATCCAATCAGCCTTGCCGCTCCCTTTCGGCGCGATATAGTCCGACAAACAATAATTGAACCCCTTCGGCTTCTCGGTTTGCTGGCGCAGGTTGTGCAATACCTTAGCCACTTCAGTACGCGACTCATCCGTATACACCTCGATATCATCACCGACACTGTTGGCCGGGAACATGGCACACATACCACGGGCTTCGAGCAAGCCTTCCTGCTCGACCCTATCGAGCAGGGCATTGGCATCGCTGAACAAGCGCTGTGCTTCCTCACCCACCTCCTCATGATCAAGAATGGCCGGGTACTTGCCCATCAGCGACCAAGTCATGAAGAAAGGGGTCCAGTCGATGTACTCACGCAAGGTCGCCACATCAAAGTCATCAAACACCTGCACACCTGATTTCAGTGGTATCGGCGGGGAATACGCTTCCCAGTCAATCGCTACCTTGTTAGCCCTTGCCACCTCGAGCGAGACCGGCTGGGTCCTCGGACGCTTGCGGCTATGCTGATCACGTACCCTGACATAATCCGCATCCAGTTTTTCAACAAAGGCCGGGCGAAGCTCATCTGAGAGCAGTGAGGTACATACCCCCACCGCGCGGGAAGCGTTATTCACATACACCACAGGATGGCTGTAGTTCTGCTCGATCTTCACCGCAGTATGAGCCTTGGACGTCGTAGCCCCACCAATGAGCAGCGGTAAATCAAAGCCTTGGCGCTCCATCTCTTTCGCGACATGGACCATCTCGTCCAGCGAAGGGGTGATGAGGCCAGAGAGGCCGATGATATCGACATTCTCTTCCTTGGCGACCTTGAGGATCTTCTCACACGGTACCATCACACCCAGATCGATGATCTCGTAGTTATTACACTGCAATACCACGCCGACAATGTTCTTGCCAATGTCGTGGACATCGCCTTTCACCGTTGCCAGCAGGATCTTGCCGTTCGACGTGCCGGCCTGTTTTTCGGCATTGATAAACGGCTCGAGGTGGGCAACCGCCTGCTTCATCACCCGGGCAGATTTCACCACCTGCGGCAAGAACATCTTACCCTCACCGAACAAGTCACCGACCACATTCATACCGTCCATCAGCGGCCCCTCGATCACTTCAAGCGGCTTGGAAGCATTGAGACGGGCTTCCTCGGTATCATCAACGATAAACTCGGTGATGCCTTTCACCAAAGCATGCTCGAGACGCTTTGCAACCGGCCAGCTGCGCCACTCCAGCGCCGCACCGTCATCTTGCTGGCCGACAGTGCTGGTGCGGTACTCTTCCGCGATTTCCAGCAAGCGTTCGGTTGAATCATCGCGGCGGTTGAGGACCACATCCTCTACCGCCTCGCGTAATTTCTCCGGCACGTTGTCGTACACTTCGAGCTGTCCGGCATTGACGATGCCCATGTCCATCCCACGCTTGAAACAGTGATACAGGAACACGGCATGGATCGCCTCGCGGACATAGTTATTACCCCGGAACGAGAACGACACGTTGGAGACACCACCGGAAATCATCGCATGCGGTAGCTCACGCTTGATATCGCCGACGGCCTCGATGAAATCAACGGCATAGTTGTTGTGTTCTTCGATACCGGTGGCCACAGCAAAGATATTCGGGTCGAAAATGATGTCTTCCGGCGGGAAACCGACTTCATCGACCAAGATACGGTAGGCATTGGTACAGATCTCTACCTTGCGCTCCCGGGTATCTGCCTGACCCACTTCGTCAAACGCCATCACTATCACCGCGGCACCGTAGCGGCGGATCAGCTTGGCCTGCTCGACGAATTTCTCTTTGCCTTCCTTGAGCGAGATAGAGTTGACGATCCCCTTGCCCTGGATACATTTAAGGCCCGCCTCGATCACTTCCCACTTCGAGGAGTCGACCATAATCGGTACTTTGGAAATCTCAGGCTCGGAAGCACACAGCTTGAGGAAGCGCACCATACACGCCTCGGCGTCCAGCATCCCTTCATCCATATTGATATCGATGATCTGGGCACCGTTTTCAACCTGCTGGCGGGCGACTTCCAAGGCTTCATCGTACAGCTCTTCTTTGATCAGGCGCTTAAACCGGGCAGAGCCGGTCACGTTGGTCCGCTCACCCACATTGACGAACAGCGTATCCTTTTCAATGGTCAGCGGCTCAAGGCCCGAGAGACGACAAGCGACAGGTAATTCGGGCAAGGTGCGCGGAGCAATGTTTACTACCGCTTCAGCCATCCGGCGAATATGTTCAGGCGTGGTACCACAACAGCCTCCGACCAAATTCAGGAAGCCGCTTTGCGCCCACTCCTTGATATGCACCGCCATTTCCTCTGGCGACAGATCATATTCACCGAAAGCATTCGGCAGGCCGGCATTTGGGTGGGCTGAGACCGCGCACTCGGAGATGCGCGACAACTCCTCGACATATTGGCGCAGCTCATCTGGCCCCAGCGCACAGTTAAGGCCAAAGGAAATAGGATTGACATGGCGAAGCGCATTGTAGAACGCTTCGGTTGTCTGGCCCGATAGGGTTCGGCCTGAGGCATCGGTGATGGTACCTGAAATCATCACCGGCAAAGCGTAACCCAACTCTTCAAACACGGTTTCTACTGCGAACGCACAGGCCTTGGCATTGAGCGTATCGAAAATGGTTTCGATAAGAATGATATCCGATCCGCCCTCGATCAAAGCCCGGGTTGACTCGGCATAAGCCTCTACCAACTGATCGAAGCTGATATTACGAAAGCCGGGATCATTGACATCCGGCGAGATAGAACAGGTACGGTTGGTTGGCCCCAGTACCCCTGCGACAAAACGTGGTTTATCCGGCGTCTTTGCCGTCCACTCATCGGCCACTTGGCGGGCCAGCTTTGCGGCCTCGAGGTTGATCTCGGCACTCAACGCTTCCATCTCGTAATCGGCCATCGCAATGGTCGTTGCGTTGAAGGTATTGGTTTCAAGGATATCGGCCCCCGCCTCTAGATACGAGGCATGGATCTCCTTGATCAATTGCGGTTGTGTCAGTACCAGTAAGTCGTTATTACCTTTGAGGTCCATATGCCAATCGGCAAAACGCTGACCACGGTAATCTTGCTCTTCCAGCTTATAGCCCTGGATCATGGTGCCCATGCCACCATCAATGATCAGGATCTGCTCAGCCAAGCGTTTATTTAGTAAATCCTTGCCCATCAACACCGCTTTACTTCCTTTTCTAATGTCACAGCTAATTCACATCCTACCATAGCAGAAATGGAAATCTAGACGTCTAAAGGGCTTTTCGTTGATTAAATTTTAACTCATTGGAATGAAATTAATGATAGCTATCGGACAATGATAGATTTATATTTTGACACAATTTTCAGCTTTACTTTCAACTATCATCGAGGTCATGGGATGTCAGTTTACAGCACCCTCTGTTTTCTGGCGGCAGCAGCGATGCTGATCGCTTTTATAAACAGCAAAATAGGAAAAATGCAGACCACTATCGCCATCACTGCGGGGGCATTGGTACTATCGCTGGGCATCATCGTTGCCGGGCAAAACGGCTGGTTCCATCTAGAGGACGTTGCCGCTGCCCAGCTTGGCGAAATCAACTTTGAAAATTTCCTACTCAAAGGGATCCTGGGCTTCTTGCTGTTTGCCGGTGGCCTTGGGATCAAACTGCCCCACCTGGAAGACCAAAAATGGGAAATCACCACGCTGGCACTCGCCGCAACCTTGTTCTCGACCTTTTTTATCGGATTTTCCCTATGGGGTATTTGCCAGACGCTCGGCATCCCGCTTGATCTGATATACTGCCTGATCTTCGGCTCGCTGATCTCCCCGACCGACCCGATTGCCGTCCTTGCCATTGTCAAAAAACTCGATGCGCCAAAACGCATCTCAACCCAAATTGAGGGCGAATCACTATTCAATGACGGCTTCGGCCTAGTCATTTTCGTTACCCTATTTACCATCGCTTTCGGTAACGAAGCCCCTACCGTTCTTGGCGTCGGCCAGCTATTCGTGCAAGAAGCTATCGGTGGCATTGCCTACGGCTTCGCCCTTGGCCTGATCTTCCACTACCTCATCAGCTCGACCAACGACCACTCGATGGAGCTACTACTGACCTTGGGTGTCCCAACCGCAGGTTATGTCTTCGCCGACGTTATTCATGTTTCAGGCCCTCTGGCCATGGTGGTATCAGGCATCATGATCGGTAACTGGACACGCTATATTGGCTTTTCCAAAGAAAGTGAAGATCACCTCGATCACTTCTGGGAGCTGGTCGATGAGTTCCTCAACGGCGTACTGTTCCTGTTAATTGGTATGAGTATGCTGCAATTTAGCTTCCACCAAGAAGACTGGATACTGATGGTAATTGCGGTGCCATTGGTTCTACTGAGCCGCTTCCTCAGTATCAAACTCTCTTACGCCGGCTTCCAGCGCTATCGTGACTACAACCCGTTATCCGTCAAGATCCTCACTTGGGGTGGCCTGCGAGGCGGCCTTGCCCTCGCCATGGCAATGGCTATTCCGGCCGGTGTTATGGTGATCCCGGATAAAAACATCGACGTCCGTGAAATCATGCTGGTAATGACCTATTCGGTCGTGGTGTTCTCGATATTGGTCCAGGGCTCAACAATCACGCCGCTGATCCACAAGGCCAAGCTGTGGGAAGCTGAGAACAACGCCTGATAATCGACTGAGGCGGATACAAAAAAGACCTGCATAACGCAGGTCTTTTTTTTTCGCCCTTATAGGCTATTCATCCTTGGTGAAATTGGCTTCCGAGAAGTGTTCCAAATCGTAAGGTGTCTGCTGGTAAACACAGTAATTAAGCCAGTTAGAAAACAGCAGGTGGCCATGACTGCGCCAACTGGCAATCGGCGGGTTGCCCGGGTTATTGTCTGGGTAGTAGTTGACCGGCACATTGGGCTCCATCCCTTCACCGACATCCCGCACATATTCATTATGTAAGGTATCGACATCGTATTCAGGGTGGCCAGTGACAAAGACATTACGCTTGTCCTTGGTTGCCGCAAGGTAGACTCCTGCTTGCTCAGAAGTAGCCAGAACGTCCAAATCTGTGTGCTCGGCCAGGTACTCCGGCGAGAAATCGGCATAGCGTGAGTGTGGCGCCAAAAATGAATCATCAAACCCGCGCAGAATCGGATTATGGCAATCATGGATCCGGTGCCAATACACCCCGGAAAGTTTCTCCTTACGGGTGCGCTTGGGCAGATCATAGAGCAACTTCAAGCCAGCCTGAGCAGCCCAACAGACAAACAGGGTCGAGGTCACATGCTCCTTGGCCCAATTCATGATGGTCTGGATCTCTTCCCAATACAGCACATCCTCAAACTGTACCAAACCTAATGGCGCCCCAGTCACTATCAGGCCGTCAAAGTTACGGTCTTTCACCATCTCGAACTGTCGGTAGAAAGTATCAAGGTGCTCTGTCGGCGTATTTCTCGTCGGCCGGTTATCGATGCGGAGCAACTCAACATCGACTTGTAGCGGACTGTTGGACAACAGACGCAGGAACTGGGTTTCCGTTTCGATCTTCTTCGGCATCAAATTAAGCAGCAGCACCTTCAAAGGGCGGATTTCCTGACTGGATGCACGGGCTTCCGACATCACGAAGATATTCTCCCCGCGCAGGATGTCGGTGGCAGGTAATTTGTCAGGGATCTTAATCGGCATGGGTGCTTCTCCTTAAACGTTTTCCCGTCTACTCCCTCGAACAGAGATGTTTAGACGTCCAGATATCTAAATAAAACTATAAGAGATCACTCGTGGGTGCAAGCAAAAGAAGATTAAAAGAATAGATGAGCAGCCTTTATAGCATGAAGAAAACTCATCAATAGACGAGGGGCGTTTATTTGATAACCCCAGATATGAAAAAACCCAGCCGTTAGGCTGGGTTTAGAATAAGTGTTCAGCAATGACCTACTCTCACATGGGGAGGCCCCACACTACCATCGGCGCTACAACGTTTCACTTCTGAGTTCGGCATGGGATCAGGTGGTACCGCTGTGCTATTGTCGCTGAACAAAATCGTGGTGCTAGTACCCAGATTTGAACTGGGGACCTCACCCTTACCAAGGGTGCGCTCTACCAACTGAGCTATACCAGCACGCAATTCTGCGTGGAAACCCGCATTTGCGAATTTCTAAAATTTAAAGCCTGGCGATGTCCTACTCTCACATGGGGAGGCCCCACACTACCATCGGCGCTATTACGTTTCACTGCTGAGTTCGGCATGGGATCAGGTGGGTCCATAATGCTATGGTCGCCAAGCAAATTCGTTACAATCTCGAAAGCTGATGTTCTCAACACTCATTCAAGTGTTCGTGGAGTCCGCTAAAACCCCTTGGGTGTTGTATGGTTAAGCCTCACGGGCAATTAGTACAGGTTAGCTCAACGCCTCACAACGCTTACACACCCTGCCTATCTACGTCGTAGTCTCCAACAACCCTTCAGGAACCTTA
>NZ_PYME01000033.1:0-64422 GCF_003025515.1 Photobacterium gaetbulicola
GCCCCCACTCATCAATCGGATACCTAACCCCCTCTGAATTTGCAGTACTAACACGTTCAGGGCTAAACAACAGCAATGTAACTGACATTACTAAAGAGGTGCTGGATTAGTTATTGGGGGCAGGTCAGGGCTCCCATTAACTTCCGTCACACTACAGTTATTACCGCCTGAATCAACGCAGGTTTTCTTTGCTAACGCCATTGCCTCTGAGGTTGACGGAGCTCCCCAAGCAGCGCCAGCAACATTGTTTGTTCCTATAGCAAATGCTTTGTTATTTGGTTTAGCTCTATACTGGTTATAAAGGTTATCCGCACTGCTTACCGTTGTTTGGCATCCTGCCATCAGAGCTACCGACATTGCAATAATGCCAAATTTGAATGTTTTATTGTTCATTATTATCCACATGAATATATGAGAGTACTACTATAAAACTCTATGCATTTTCGCGTGATAATATCATGTTTAATAACGATAAAGTGTGGCTATTATCAATTTACATTGGTTTTATCATTAAGCCACCCAAGCTTTAAAATACGTTTTTCATGCTGCGCTAACATTGTCTTTAACTCACTCCACACCGATTCATGAGACTTAACTGACAGATAGCAAATGAACAGCGTCGGTGGGCCCATACCCAGTTCATCAACCAGTATCAGCAGCTCTCCCGCGCAAGCCCCCTAACCTTTTTCCCGGCGAACCGTGTCGAATAAGCCAATCAGCATGGCGGCAACCACCGGGATTGTACCGCCAAGTTGCGCGCCAAGTTCTCCGATTGTCACGGTGACTAGTTCACTGTGACCAGTTAGCAAGCCTGCGGCAGCAATTCACGTAATGTTTTCGCTGTTCGCCAGCCTCAGTACCGAGCGTGATCGCATCATTGTTGGTTGAGCTGGCTTTCAATAAAATGTGACAGCGTGACGTTCAGCTCTGCCATGCCTTCGGTGATAGTCAGCAAGCTGGTTGCCATGCTCTCACCGCCAACGGGTTTGCTCAGCATCGGCGTGGTGGTATAGACGCGAACCGCTTGCCCGGTTTCCAGTTTCACCCGTGGCAATTCCGTTACTGCCACCTGTTGGCCTTCTGCCAAATTAACACTTGGGAGTTGTGACACCGTCACGGACTGATTTGGCTCAAGCTGTACTTTCGGCAGTTGCGAAATCACAACGGCCTGCCCGTCCACTAACGCCCACTTGTGGTAACTGGCCGATATTGACTTGCTGGTTAGGTGACAGGGTCACTGCTGGCGTATGGGTTACGGCGACCTGTTGCCCATCAGTCGGCGGGATGTAGCGTCCAAAGCCACAGATAATCGTCACTGTCCCCGCCTCGCCCATGTTCTCGACGGTCACGCGGCCTGTTAACTGCGGGTCGAGGATCTGCGCGCCCTGCTTTAACCGATAGTCACCACGTTCGGTAGTAATTGCCACTGAATCCGGGCACGCCTCGATATACAGAAACTCGCCCAACGCTTGGAACTGCGAACGCTGGCGCGGTTGCATCATTTGGTGGAAATTCATCGTTTACCCCCGACCATCATCACGGCCATGAAGGCCATCACCAAACCGACAACAATGGTCATCTGGCGACTGGTTGCCACTTGCACCGAATGACACCGAACCACCCTGAAAATTGATTTCTTCATTGCCACCTACCGAGCTGGGGCCAGCCCCAGCATTAATAGGCATACTGCCGGAGTTCGTCAGGCCGGGAATATTCATCATGCTTTTTTCCCCATCACAATGTCGTAGAGCCACAGCCCCATAACGACAGCAGCCAATACACGTAATGTTCGACCGACCTTTTCACTGGTAAACATGCCAGTAACAAACCCCACTGTACCCGCCAGTAGCGGCCAAAATAGAAACGGCATCATTTCCCCCTTAGCAGCATGACAACAGCCAGCGCTACAAAGCCGCCGCCCATTAACATCAAGGCGGTGTTGGTTGGTGCCATGGTGTAAATTGGCTGTCCTGTTGGTTGTTGTGCGGGCTCTTGGTGTTGCGGTTTACGGTTTTCTTCCGGTGCTGCCGAGGCCACTTTTTCAGCCTCGTTATCGAACCAAGAATTCAACCAGGATTCCCCCCCGGCTGTGGCGGTATCCCAAATCCCGCCGAGGGTTTCACCAATGTTGTCGAGTAGTTCCATTGCGCCCCCTTAGCTCTTGGTCGGCAATGCATTCACTTGTTCGACCGCTTCGATGATCACCGGTACGCTACCGACTTCTGACTTGTCCAACTCGAAAGCCAGCTGGCTACGTGCCGCTGTGTTCAACATGCCATCAGCACCAAAACCGTAGCGAATGAAATCGAGGCTAAACCAACCTTCGTTTTGCTCTTTCTTGGCCTGCGCCAAGTCGAAGGCGTTATCTGCCTTGGTGACGTTCATTTCTTCGAAGCTGTCACGCAGTACACGAACGCGATCAACCGAGTTATCGAGGAAATGGATACGCTTGAGGTTGAGTGCCGGGCTACGCTCGGAGAAATCAAACGGCGTGCGGCCTGTTGCCGAGGCAAACCACGTCAGCTCATAGATACGCGGCATGTAGTAGCGTACTGATTGTGCTGGAAGCACATGGGCACGGGCGCGAACACTTGGCGCTGTGGTTCCGGCAGGTTTTGACTTGAGGGTGATATACACAAACCAGATTTCCCCTGCCAAGGTGACAAGGTCGGTTTGGCGTACACCAATCTTGGTGCGTAGTGTGGCATCACCAAACGAAATGACATAGCGCCCCGGTTGGGCGTAGTTCTTGCGGTGGGCTTGCAGTTTTACCAGCGTCTCACCTGTCACATTGATTTTGGCCGAACCGTTCAGCGATACTTCGACACGTTCAATATCGTTCGGATCAGTAATGTCGGTGACTAGCTCAATGCTGTGATACGTTGGCCCCGAGACCAAACGCAGTGATGCGCGGTTACCCCAGCCTACACCCTCGACCGGGTCTAGCTCTTTGGGGCGTGGCGCGAATGGGGTTTGCACTAATTCCATAATGCGCCCCTTACCCGATTGCGTCTTCAACGGCATCAACGTTGTTCGATGCCCAGACAACGCCTGTTGCAACAAACATAGCGATCACCCCGGTGATCACATAGCAGTTAGTTTTTGCACTCATGATGTTTGCTCTCTGTTGGTTAACAAAAGTTCCCCATCAGGAAAGCAAGTGATTTGGTTTTAAGGCAAGCACAAAAAAGCCCGCTAAGGCTATAGGTTAATTATTTTGTTGGATTTGATACGTGTCAAATAGTGCTGTAATTAATGGTTATATATATTAATGACTGCAATGGCTTAATATCTGTAATGAAATGTAAATGTGTGGTCAGTGGTGTATACAAGTGATGATTGTTTCATTTAATAATAAGAATTTACTAATAAAAAGGATTTTCCATATGTCTCTCATTAATTGCCCTGATTGCAATTCTTCAGTATCAAATGAAGCTGAAAGCTGCATTCACTGTGGTAAGCCCTTAAGACAAGTAACCTTTACATGCTATGAGCCAGGACTCCTTTGGTGGAAAATATATGTTATAGGAAGTGTAATATTACTGACTGTGATGCTCTTTACGATGGCATTTGATCACGAATGGCTTAGTGTCACTTATTCGGCATTATTGATTTTAGTTTCTCTATATTGTCACCTTAAAAAGAGTAAAGTTGCATTTGTCATTTTGACAATATTGTCAGGGCCACTTTTTTGGATAATAAACTATGTATATTTAAAAAATAGATGGTATCACCCTGAACTTAATATTTAGGCTGTATGATGTTCTAATTGACACAGCTGTGTCAATTAGAACAGTATATTAATCCTTACCATTTAATTTTACCTACCTCCCAATCCTGCAAAACATACTCAAGATTCTCGAGGTCAATAATCACACTCGCCGGAATTTCCGTATTTTACTGCAAGTACCGCGCACGATCATCTGCCTTTTGCATCATGATACACACGAACTGGCTGTTATCTACGATGGTTTTCGAGACTTCCAGCCCATGCCCCAAACCACCATGCAGAATTTGTCGAAATCTTCCTCGGTGGTTTCATGCTTTGGATACTACGCAATCTTGAAACCCTGGTTGGTTTTACGACCGGCAATCAACGCAGCGGCAAAGGCTTTCAAAGCTACGAACCTTTCGCCCGGCCAACTCTCCTTCGTAGTCACCAAATGGGTCAAAAATGGCGACTTGGTCGGTCGGTTTGATGAACAGTTTTTTGGCTGCGGAAGTTTTCGGTACTGTCAAAACTAGGATGGTTTAATTTGGTGACAGCTCCTGAATCATTCCTTTTTTTGACCGCTTGGCTTAAATTTCAGACTTAATCGCAGTTCACTTTACTGCAATGTGAACTGCATCAAATATTCTAATTAAATTTCACGCCAACAATGTACAGCTTCACCTACAGTTAAGTATAGACTTGCGCACAAAATCGGCTGTTTAACCTAATGGGTATGATATCTACTTGATAACTCATGGTGGGATATGAGAAATAAGCTCTTAAAACAAAATGCGAGAAATACTGGCGCTAAAACCAACGGCTTTGTGGACGAAAAGAAAATATCAGCTGCAAGTATGATTATTGCCTTTTTAGCTTTAATACTTTCCCAATTTAAGCCAATCTATCAATATTTTGAATCAGCGGAAATCGAGTTGAAATTAGCGAGCCATATACAGATCGGGCAAAGTCTTGGAAATTTAATATTAATGCCTTTTTTTCAAATTAAAAACAGCGGATCTTCACATGGGTATGTTAGAGATATAGGTTTTTATATTGAAAATACTGATCTCCCAAACATACAAAAGAAGATTCCGGTTCAACAGTATTACTTAAAGCCTACGACTATTTCTGCAGGCCAAATACCTACAAGGCTTCCAATGGGAGACATTTCGGTTGCCACAGGCGAAGGTTGGGAAGCATACATAGAAATATTTGACCAACCTAGCCCCCTTATACTGCAAGAATTTTCTGTCATTCAGGCTGCCGTAGCTACTGAGCTTTTGCCCAAAAATAAAACGAAGATTAGTGACGAACTTTATGGAAAAATTAGTTCAATTGTTTCCAGAAATATGAGCTGGTTCAAAGAAGGTAAATATAGAGTGTTGTTCGTACTCAGGGAAGACCCGAACGATAAACCTATTATTAAACAAGCGTACAGTTTCACAGTCACTACTCAAGATATTGAATTGCTGAATGAAGTGACCAATAGGTTTAGATACGGTGAATTCATTGTAAATCCGCCGAAAACACAGAATGGTTTTTTTTCGAGGCTTTCTCTAATTCATGATTCTAAAGATATTGACGAGCTATACAGGAGATATTTGGAACTATGAATCGCTTTCTAATTTCTCTGTTATTAATATCAATTTCGATATCTACACAAGCACAAATTCCTAGGCCTGTAGATATTCCCATTCAAAATATACCTCAGCAAACACAGGTATGGTGTTGGGCTGCAGTTGCACAGCAAATTATCTACTCAATTCAAGGACCACAAAATACTCCGCCTCAATGTGCTCTTGTGGCAATTGCTAATGGAGTTCATCCTGGATTTTGCTGCAATGGGTATAATCCTAGTTGTATTAGAACCGGAAGCATTCCTCAGATTCAACATCTGATAGCTTATTTTGGTGGCCGATACTCAAGTTATGCACCACCAACAGATCCGATGACGCTCTATAGAACCTTGTCAAACGGAATGCCAGTTATTTTGCAAGTGAGGACTGGAATGATAAGTTCTCATGTTGTTGTTCTTCGAGGAATGTCATTTACTCGAACAAGATATGGTATTGAGCCAATGCTTCATATCAATGATCCATTAGCGTATTTTACACAACCAGTTCCTTATTCATTCATAGCTCCTATTTGGATGAATGCCATTGTAGTTAGATAATGTATTACTCAATTTAGGCGTTAGGCAATAACAGAAAAACACTAGTATGGATAACAAAGACATCTTACAAATTCACTTGGTTGAAACTACCGTAAGTCAAAAACTAATACGTTAAGAGCTATTAATCAGTAATTCTACTACGCCGGCCAGATAAAGTGACGCGGTCACCCCATCTGGTTCGGATAGACTTTTCCTATTTTACTTGGCCGTCTACCTCAATTCAAACGCTATGTTTCCCCTTTGAATTGCCAGTATGAATTATTTGCCTATTAAGCTAAATGACGGTTTTGAGTAATATATTTTTATTAGGTCAAGATTTGAAATTATAGTGCACTAGAAACAAATACATTTAAAATCAGCAGTATAGGTTAATTAACAAATTAATTAATATGAATTATCACCGTCAAATGTTTCAATTTGTAATGACCTCACTTAGTCTCCTTTTCGCTTTTGGAGACTAATACTATGAAAAACGCTTTCCCTCTTTTTGCCCTGGGCTGTGCCATTACAACATCTGCAATTGCTGGACCTACAGGGCTTCAGCAAAACTATTCTTATGTCTCTGCGGGTTACCAATACTCGCTATACAGTGAATACCTTCCGACCGATATCAACAGCAGTTACGACAACATGTCTGGTTACTACGCGCGTGCGAGTATCAACCCTGTCGGCCAAGTCTTTTTAGAAGGTCGTTATGACGATGTGTCACGGGACCGCCTTGGCTTTAGCCACTCGCTTGTAAGTCTTGGTTACTATATGCCTGTAGGCAAAAACAGTTCGGTATACGCCCTATTAGGTGCAGAAAAACTGACCGCGGAAATGGACCTATCAAATCCATTGTTCTCGAATATCTCGATGAGCTATTCCGATACCGCCTTCACCGCAGAACTCGGTGCCAAAATCAATATTATGCCGCGCTGGACTGCTGAACCAGCCATTCGCGTTGCAACATTCGATGAGCCTCTGTACGAACTTCGCCTGGATAACCAGATCCATCTGACTGAAGACTGGAGCGTTGAAGCGAATATCGCCCATCGCGCAATGGATTTGGGCCACACACAATTAGGTGAACTTCCGGTGCTAAAAGAGATGAACTTCCGATTAGGTGTACGCTATCAGTTCAATATATCGTAATTCAGCAATAATTAATATTAATTAGCTAGGTATTTGGGTTTTCTGATTTTTGTATGTGATAAGTTTTGAACGCCATACAATAACAAGGAAATCCAAATGCTCAGTAAAGTCATCCCATCCCTAGCGCTTTTACTTGCTGCCACATCAGCAAGTGCTGAAGTCACTTTAATTAACCCCTTTCACGTACCTAAAGCACACGAGCAAGACGTACTCGAGCGTTGGGAAAAAGCCAGAGACTTCTTGGCTGAACAACCGGGTTACATCTCAACGACCTTGCACCGTTCTATCCAGCCAAATAGCCAGTTTCATTACATCAATGTCGCTAAGTGGGAATCAGAATGCGATTTTAAATCGGCTATTTCCGCAATGAACAAGTCATTGCCCCCTCTGAATATATCAGAAGTGGAGTTCTACCCTGCACTTTATGAAGTTATCCGAAACTAAAAGGAATATAGTATGAAGCACAAGAAATTAATTCCATTGGCGTTTGGTTTAGCCATGACAGCAACTCAAGTACATAGTGCCGCCTATGGCGTCAGCCTTGAATGGAAGACCGATGATGCCTTGACGGTTTTCGAAGGTATGAATGCCCAGCGCAATGCATTTTCTGAATTAATCGAACAAGGCGTCATTCACGATCTATTTGTTCGACATTCTACTATTGATGATAAGCAGTTTCCGATCATTAACTTTGTAATGGAAGCCGACTCGGCCGATCAAGTTCTTAAACGTTTGGAACCTTTGCCTTTTTTTAAAGAAGATATCGTCAAAGTGAGCGAAATTAGAGATATTGGCACTAAATGGTTGGATAAAGAAGTCGTCCAAAACACCTATGCACTAGAACTTACCTGGTTAGAGCCCCAGCAAAACCTTTTGGTCGATCAAATTCTCGGAAAAGACCTTCAGAAAGTCGTTAACTGGAATGCGCAAGGGATTGTCACCTCGGCTTACCTCAGCATTCAAGAGTTCGATAGCAACATGAAGCAGCCAACCTACTCTATTGCAGTTCAAGCTCGGGATGAAAGCCACGCCCAAGATATTGCCAAAGAACTGGAAGCTGTCAAAACAGAAAGTGCCTCTTACAACATTATGTACCTTGGTTATAAGTTGAACATTTAATCATTCACAGGCCGAACTTTACCTATCGTTCGGCCATACAAACCTTTGCTTATTCAGCTCCTAGTTTTTTACCCTTCACAACATTGTTTTGAGCTATGCATTCCCATAAAATCCCCAGCTCAAAGTGGTGAATATGAGGAAAATTATGCATGACATGACAACACCGGTTTTACTGGGGGATTTTAAGATAGACCCTGTAACACAAGTGCTGATCCGCACCACTGACAACCGGAGCGTGAGGCTGTCCCGCTCAGAATCCTTAATTGTCTGTATGCTGGCAGAACAGCCCAATGTAGCCGTCAGCCGCGATACCCTGCTTGAAACTTGTTGGACCGGTAAGGTGGTAACCAACAGCTCGCTGACCGTGGCGATAAAACATATTCGTTCGGCTTTTTCTGAGCTTGGCGCAAACGACGTGATTGTGACCGAGCCAAAAAAAGGCTACCTCATTCGCCTTCCTTCGGCTGAAAACAATTTAGCGGAGCAAACTCAAACCCCACCAGCACTGGAAGAGATCCCAGCAGCCACCAGCACTCCTAATTCGGCAGACCCGCGTTTACAAACGAAGGCAGGAAAACGCAACGTTCACACCTTGTTACCGTTACTCTCCACCTTGTCAAAGCGTTACCTTGTAACCGCAACGGCATTTTTAGTGACGGTAATCACCCTCTCCCAAATGACGCTTTTTGTCGAAAGAACGCGTGTAGATAGACATGAGATTCTTTTTGATGGCCAACTTTTACCACCAGCAGTTGTTAAGGCAATCAGGGCTCACCCCGCACCAAAAGCAAAAATGATTGCTTATCCACTGGGTGGCATTTGTGATAAGTATCAATTAATTGCCATCGACCAACAGAATGGATTTACCGATTTAACCTCCCATATTGAACAAGGTGAATGCCATGGCTAAATTCCTGACAAAAGCGGCGATTGGGGTCTTTCTTGGGGTGCTATTTACACTCAGTATCGGCATTTTTTCTGCTTTGACGACAAAGGGTCGCTATCAGTTTGAATCGGAGTATCCGGGCATTGGCCACGAGAGACTTTCAACCGTCTTTACTCACGGGCGGATCAAGATGCAATTTTTGGGTTATAACGCAGCTGAGAAAATCACGATTTCTAAGCAGTTCTATGGCATCTTCTTACGCTATGGGTCCCATTATCTCGTCCTTGCCAAGGAGCAGGACACAGCAGAAAAAAAGCAATCTCTCACTGCCCGTAGTTTTTACATTATCGAGTCAGCTGACAAGGCGGCGTATATTTCCGACCAACGTGGTGTCTTTATCACAAAAGATAACCAACTGCTGAACCTAAATAGTGTATTACTTGGAAAGCCGCTCAACGGTTAACAAAACCAGGCTGTATGGAACATGCAGCCTACCTCCCATCCCTTCTGTTTCGTCTTTATTTAAGCGCTTTTTTTATGCCTGCTAAAATGTTTGAATTTTAATCAAGTTAATAATTATAGTGCGTTAGAGGTGCGATTGATGACGAGGAAGATCACAGATTGGCTTATCATTAATCAAGTTAAATGTGAAATTTCCCTATCATACTAGGTACCAGAGCACCTTTTAATGACTTATATTTATTAGTACTTTTGTTATTCTTAGCAGGAACAGGATGAGTTTAAGGAAGAACCAATATGAATAAATTTCTCATCATTGAAGATAATAAAATGATGGCTAAGATCCTGGCCGAATTGCTAAGAAAAAGCATCCCGGTTCAAAAGCTCCTTTATGCCCCTACTGCGCAGCAAGCCTATAATACATTGCTTAAAAGTAAGGTTGACTGCATTTTTCTCGATCTAAACCTATGTAAGCCGCTGGACGGGATTGAAGTCTTGCAATATATCAGAACGCAATACCCTTCATTGCCGGTTGTGATTGTAACTGGTGATAGCGAAATGGAGACTGTTAAGCGTGTTATTTCGCATAACCCGAATGACTACCTAGTAAAGCCCCTTTCTATGCACAAAGTTCAACGCTGCCTAGAAAAACTAGGGATTTTCCAGCCTAGTGATACCTAAATTCCTTATTGCTGATGGCTAGACCATCTCCCCTTGTTTGTCCGTTAGACTATCGCCGTAGCGAGGCTCCTTTTGCAGTTGAACGACATCAATGTTAGGCGGGATATCTACAACTAGCAGCGGAACGGGCTCACTAATGATATGGCTAATTTTAGTTGTCACTCTTACCAAAGCACCTTCGCCTTTTTCAGAAGCGGCTTTTATCGTCATCCGATAGCCAAGCTGAAAAAATTGTTCCCTTTCTATTTTGTTAACCTCTGGCAATTCGATAAATAGCTTGTCTTTGCCATTGGTACCGATAAAAACCGAACTAACCTGGAACAATTGCCCTACCGGGGTTTTAACACTCAGTGTTATCTCACTTCCGTGCGTAATTTCCATCAGCCCTGGTAACGAAGGTTTTGAGAGCTGCCTAATACGATTTTCCATCGCTCGACGTTTAATCTGGCTCAGTTGCAGGTTCACGACTTTCCCTTACGACGACTATTTGTTTTGTAAGGGAATTCTAATCCTTGTCTAATAGTAACCACAATAGTTTCAATAACCTAGTTAGCATAATACTAGGTGTTAGCCGCCTTGCACCCCGCTAGATTGGCGCAAATATACATTATCAGTGTGATAGCAAAATTTATTTTAAAGTATTATAGGTGCCCCGAGGAAAGCCATCAAAAACATTGACATAGCGACAAATTGACAGATAATGCCATCTTTTAAGCGTTAACAAGCAAATGGCAATTACAATAAGAGATATCGACAAACACTATTTCATGATTGAAGAGTTAAAGTCTATTACTGAGAGCAATGTCACAACCAAAGCCTTAATCAAAGGTGGCTATATGGCCGTTGAACTGGGCAAGGAATTGGAACAGGAAAAAGAAAAAAGAATAATAGCTGAGCAAGCCTTGAATGACCTGCAACAAAAAATCCAACACTATTTATCTAGCCACCAGGCACTTGTCGATATTGCAGCGTCTAAACCGACTCACAATTAACCCTTAGCAGACATCCATTGCTCAGGCACCCTAACAGCCGTTAGCTTCGCTTCTACGGCTGTTTTACCCTCTGCAATAAGGTGACACACCAAATGCGTTGTCCGCGCTTCCACAGCCAAAATATCGGCTCGCAATACAATATCAGCACTTATCAACACCGGACGAAGATAGTTCAGTGACAAACTCCCGGTTGCGTACCATATTGCCTCTCCTTGACCGATTTCCCGGCCAGCACGCCGGTAGGCATCAGCCATCGCGGTACAAATACAGTGACAATCAATCACTGTGGCAATAATTCCACCGTTTAGAAAGTGAGTTGGTGCAGCACAATGATAGGCCTCGGGGGTAAACTGACACACAGCGGTATCTCCTTCAGCCCAGAAGCTTTGAATATGAAGTCCGTGGGGATTTTCACCCCCACAGCCAAAACAATGGTTGCCTTTCAACTGAGCCTGAAAAGACACCGCATCCGCCGCTTTCCCCATCGCCTTCCCCTCTACTTATCAGATTCTTATACTGACAAGTATATACAGCTAGCCTGGGGTTTCTCTTCGCCTACGACTTAATGTTCCAATTCTTCAACCACCAGCTCGGTAAAACCGGTTGCCGTATCAGGCTCACGGGTAAAAGACAGGTTCGCATACTCCGCCAGACAAACCTCTGCCGTATGAGACACCACCGAGCCGTCTTGGAGATGGCCGCCGTAGACACGGCCTGATTGATCCGCCACTGAAATATGCAAGTGGACATGCTCTGGAGTCAGGGTACCTGTAAGGGTAAGGATCTCTAGTGGCCCTACCAGCTCCAGGCTCTTGGATTCATTTGCCAGCCGTATAGACGCGTGAGATAGACAACCAACACAACTTAACAGTGATCCGGCTTTCATTCCTTTTTGCTTCACGTAAGTCAAAATTGATTGTTTTAAATCCATACCAAGGGTTAAGCGAAAAGCATGTGGCATGATCATGAGGGCTACCTGTGTTGTTACCAGAGAAATAAAGTGCTTATTAAAGTGCTTATGATACAAAAAAGCTCCCCTGAATGGAGAGCTTTTAGAGTGTAAATAAATCAATTAAGCGCGTCTTCCACGCTTCTTCGACCCACCACTGTACGGAAAGACATTGTGGACTCGCTGTTTAACTTTCGCAGGCACTGATTTGGAAAAAACCAGCTTAGTGGTAAAGCGGTTCTTGTAGACTTTAATCTTGCCTGAAAAAGGCTGCTTGTGGGCAATGTCTTTGCAACCGACCAGAAAACCATTTGGGATCTGGCCTTTCTGCTGGGTTAACTTTCCCTCTTCAAAGACCAGCACCATTATCGGCCGATCTTTAAACACGAGAACAAATATAACAATGGCAAGGGCAATCACATATAGCGCGAATTCCATGCTTGGCTCCTCTCTAAGTTCCTTTTTGGCCCAGCTCTACAAAATGATTTACTAAATGGGTTTCGAGTAGAAGCTATGGCATCTCAGTCATATTTTACAACACGTTAGCGATCCGCGCCTGAGTCAGGTTAACAACTCTGAAGCAAAACAGGCTTATGAATCAAGCGCCTATTCAAAGTCCAGCAACTCATGGAGATCATTTTTAAGATCCAGCACCTTCTTACTCGCCACTTCAGACTTGTTAGACTCACTGATTAAATACTCGATAGTATCGGACAAGGTACAATCTAACTCTTTGGATTTTTCCGCCAACTTTTCCCACACACGGTAATCGAGGTCGATCGATTTTTTACGGGTATGGACTTGCTCGGCATTGAAATGGCGCTTACGCTTGGCTCGAATGGCTTGCTTGAGCTTCTTATCAAGCTCTGGCGACATGTGCTTATCAATCCACTTCAAGACCTTGGTCGGCTCATGCTCTATTGATAGGAGCTCATCTACCGCTGCTGTCGCCTCACTGGTATCGATGTAACTGGTGATAGCTTCACCTTCTTTCCATTTCTTTACTAAATAATTCCATTTCCAACCGGCTTCAAGGTTTTCAAGCTGCTGATATTTCATAGTCGTCAGAGGTTCTCGATAAGTCTAAACTTAAGTAGTGACAGTGTAACTGTTAGGCTCCTAAAGCTCAATTCCCTTTTGAAGTTTAAGCGATTGTTTTTAAGTCGATCTCAACTGAACTGCAAACGAAGTCAATAACATTACACACTAAGCTATTATGCGGCCATTGATTCATTTATACTGCTGACTTTTTCACACTAACGAAATTAAGCACACGCCCATGCATGAACAAAACTGGCGCTCGATGACTCCAGACTACTCCCAGTACCAAGCCATCCTAGAACAGTACGATGATCTGGTTCCCGCAATCACCGGAACCTTGCAAGATCGTCTCACAGATGCTGTGCGCCGGTTTACTGCTGTCGAACTTCAGCCTCGAGTGCTGCGAATTACAGCACCTGACAACAAGGTATACCGTGATTATGTCATTGAGCTGATCTCACAACAAGCCGAAGCCAAAAATGAATCTCCGGTTATCGTAGCTGGCGAAAATGTCACAGAACAAAGCCTGTTTGGTGCCGTGTATCCACCAGTTGAAGAAAACAACATCAACAAGCAGCAAGTCAAACACGGACTGGTACACCAGGCCAATAACGGTTACCTGGTGCTATCGGTCGGCGCTATCCTAGCCAACCCGAGCTTGTGGCCGCGTTTGAAAAGCATTTTGATGAATGGAACCCTTGAGTGGCAAGCCGCCTCGAACAAGAGTCTCTACCCGCTTCCACCCGCCGAGCAACTCAACATCAAACTGGTGCTGATTGGCGACCGCTATCTCATGGCCGAGCTTGAAAATGCCGAGCCGGATATTTCTTCAGGCTTCACCATGTACGGTGAATTCGAGCAAGATTTAGTGATCAGCAAAGATAACCTACCGCTCTATCTTGCCTACCTGAAAGCCATCATCAAAACCGCCAAATTGCCTGAGCTAGCTGATACCCAAGCGCTGGAGATGGTGCTCAAAACCGGTGCCCGCTACGCAGAGGACCAGACCCGCGTACCGCTCTGCCCAATCTGGCACCAGAGCCTTCTCTGTGAAGCCGCGCTGGAGTCCCAGGGGCACAAGATCACCGCCCAGCACCTGGAAGACTCGATCCAGGCCCGCGAATACCGCGAGTCATACCTGCCTGAACGTGCCATCGAGGACATCCATCATGGTCAGGTGGTCATTAATTGCCAGGGTGAAGAAGTCGGTCAGGTCAATGGCCTTACCGTGGTTGAAGTACCGGGCCATCCTCGAGCTTACGGCGAGCCAGCCCGTATCTCGTGTGTGGTTCACTTTGGTGACGGCGATATCTCTGATGTTGAGCGTAAGGCAGAGCTGGGCGGAAATATCCATGCCAAGGGCATGATGATCATGCAAGCCTTCCTAAGTACCGCCTTGGACTTGGATCAGCCGTTGCCATTTTCCGCCTCTATCGTCTTTGAGCAGTCGTACTCGGAAGTCGATGGTGACAGCGCTTCTCTGGCCGAGCTCTGCTCGCTGGTGTCGGCCCTGTCGATGCAGCCGATAAACCAACAAATCGCCGTTACCGGTGCCGTAGACCAATTTGGCCGTGTCCAGGCGGTTGGTGGCATTAACGAGAAGATCGAAGGTTTTTACAAGGTATGTGCGTTCCGAGGCCTGACAGGTAACCAGGGTGTCATCTTACCGAAAACAAACCTCACTAACCTATGTCTTAACAATGAGGTCTTAGAGGCTGTTAAGGCCGGCAAATTCCACTTATGGACAGCTGAGAGTGTCGATGACGCCCTGCCTCTGCTCACGGGCCAAGCTTTCCGTAGCGATGATGAGGATGCAGAGACCTTGTTGGCGAAGATTGCCGAGCGCATTGATATCTTCCATAACGGTGAAATAGTTAAGCATGTCGGTTTGTTAACACGACTTCGTCACTGGTTTGTCCAGAACTGATCCGAGTTGTCTGGCGTACATGTGTAAGCTAAATTGCCTCCATACTTTTTAAGGAGCTTTAAAGTCTGATGAAACGCCAGCAATCTTATAATTACGACGAACTTGTTGCATGTGGTAAAGGCGAACTTTACGGTCCTGCTTTTCCATCCTTGCCATCTGACAACATGCTGATGATCGACCGTATTGTAAACATCACTGACGAAGGTGGTGAACACGGTAAAGGTTTCATCCATGCAGAATTAGATATCCGCCCTGACCTATGGTTCTTCGATTGCCACTTCAAAGGTGACCCTGTCATGCCAGGCTGCCTTGGCCTTGATGCAATGTGGCAACTAGTAGGCTTCTTCCTAGGCTGGGCTGGCGGCGAAGGCAAAGGCCGTGCTCTGGGTGTAGGTGAAGTGAAATTTACTGGCCAAATCTTGCCAGAAGCGAAGAAAGTCACTTACGAAATCCAGCTTAAGCGTGTTATTAACCGTAAGCTAATCATGGGTGTTGCCGACGGCCGTGTATTGGTTGATGGCAAAGAAATCTACGTTGCTAAAGACTTGAAAGTTGGCCTGTTCAAAGATACGTCAACATTCTAAACTTAACGTGTTTCGAATATTAAAGGTCGCCGCTGGCGGCCTTTTTTGATCTCGGGGGTCTGGGAGAATCTATTTATTTTCATTACGTTGTCACGTATCACCCACTCCCTCCTTACTGGGCAAACCATTTAGAATTCAAAGCTAAAAACCCTCTGCATGTTAGGACTAATACTCGCCTTTTTATATACACGTTAGTGGTTCTCTAAAATAGAAAGAGCCCCTGTTCCTAAGAGGGGCTCAATAAGGGAGAT
The DNA here is from genome assembly GCF_003025515.1 of Photobacterium gaetbulicola. NCBI lineage: Bacteria > Pseudomonadati > Pseudomonadota > Gammaproteobacteria > Vibrionales > Vibrionaceae > Photobacterium > Photobacterium gaetbulicola. The sequence continues at coordinate 15,909 of NZ_PYME01000033.1, forward strand.
ATGAAGGGAGGTTTATTATTTAAACAGGCCAGATTGCAAATCTTCTCTTGCTTCTCGCCAGCCACCTAGCCAGTTCGTACGGGCCTCTGTCGATTGGTACGGACAGTCTTCACTGGAACGACCATTTATGCCAGCCTTATAGCCTTGAGATTGTGCGCGTTCCAGACGATCCCGCTTTTGTCTCTTCATAAGTTCGATCCTCATCCTTATCGTTTACATTCATTACTATTGCATAATGATGGAGATTTTGTGTCTCCACTATTAAGAATTAGCTAAATAGCAGCGTAGATCAACTCCCAAAACAAAACAGGCTCACAAATTGTGAGCCTGAGTGTAATTTGACCAATTTTGACAAAAAATCACTTTCTGCGACGGAACCCGAGGAACCCAAGGAAAGCCATTGCCAGCATACCAAGCGATGCGCCACTGCGCTCAACGGACGCTTCAGATTCAGGGCGCTCCACTACACTTGGCTCGTCTGAGGCTGCAATTGGGATAAGCTTGACCGCTACGATACGCTCTACCCCCGGCTCACCGCCCTGACAGAATGAATCGGTTGTCAAATCGTCATACCCACCTTCACATTTGTAGGCAGTTGCAGAAATCACACCGGCGTCATTAATGCCCGTTGCTTCGAAGATTCGGTACTTGTTTGCATTTCCGTTCGTATTGCCATCGTTGACCAAATCATCAAGGAAGTACGCATCACCTCTCTTCAGCGCCGCTGAACCTTCGATTTCACCCATCGCATAAGTAAAGGCACGCTGGCGACGGAAGCGACCATCCACCTGGTTTACCGACTCGCTATCTAGACGACCAACAATCTGGTTACTGTTATTGATTGCTGCCGGGTAACCATTGGCGCCATCGAAGAAGATCGGTGAAATCGAGGCGTTTAGGAAAGTGGGGGCATCAGGCTTGGCCGCGTTGTCATAAACAAACATACGCTCAACATAAGAACGGTTATCGGCACGGAAGTTCTTCGCCACACCAATCACTTTGTTGTTGGCGTTAACGTCGGTGGCCAAAGTATAGGTCAGCACGCGATCACCGCCACTTTCCAATGCAAGGCCGGGGATCAAGGTTCGCTCAAAGCTCTCTGCTGACGCACTGGTCGCGTCTGCAGGCAACTCCCAGACTGACGCACGCATGGCATAATAGTCATTGTCGTAACGATCAGTGGTAAAACCGACCACCACAGGTTGGCCATTTACCAACTCAACCGCCCGGGCTCCCGCCTGGAAAGAGCGATCATTTTCATCGGGATCCAAGGTTGCCAGGTCATTCTTTGCCAATAGCTGCGCTTCAACATTACCTGAAGTGCTACCGTCAAGCGTCCAGAAAACGCCGTCGTTGGCAAACACCGAAAGCTGGCACTCCTTGGTGGCATAGAAGCTCTCAAGCCCTTTTTCTTCGAACGTCTTAGGACAATCTCTGTACGTTCCCTCGTTAAACGTCGGGTCACCGCGATCGCCGTAATTGTCCGGTACCTTGTTATCCGTGTCATTGAACGAACTGCGATCGTAAGACGCACTACCGACAACCAGTAGCTGGTTGTTATACTCAACGGCATCCCATGCCAGTGACTGGCCGGCAGTTGTGGTCAACGAATCAGAGCCAGCCGGAGCCAGGCCTACCTTGTTGTCACCCAAGTTAACAAAGCCGCGCTTGTTGAATTGGCGGGCATAACGCTGGCCATCATCAAAGTATGCACCACTAGAGATACCAAGCACGTAATCGCCAACGGCTGAGGTGCCCTGGGCATTGATGACACTATTGGTGGTTTTGTGATTGCTCGAATCAACAATTGAACCTAATGCAGAAACAACATCTTCATATCCAGATTCACTATCAGCAAAAGTAGTTATTTCATTAAGCCCACTTTCCCTAAAGCCTGAAATAGCCGTGGCGTTTGAGAAGAAGTTCTTGCTCCACGCTTCCTGCTCACGAACCAAGCCACCGAAACCGGAGCGATCGCCAACATCGTTGGTATTGTAACCGTTACCGTAATATTGTGTACGCGCCCATTCACGGCAAGTATTCGGGCCTAGGTTGCTGTCACAATAGCGGTATAAGTTGTCTTCATCGTTGATGCGCTGCAAGTTATCAAGGATAAACGGCACTTCATCGCGATAGTTGATGCCGTCAGCACCAAAACGACTCTCACCAAAAACAGAAAAGTCTGTGGCCGGGTCATTAACATCCTCACCGTCATCACAAGCATCAACGAAACAATTCTGGCCGCTCGAAGCAGCTATGCCTTGACCATAAAAGGCTAAACGACGAGATAATTCAGAAAGATCTACCTCGTTGTAATAATCTCTTTTGTCAATTGCAATTTGGGTATCAGTACTCGCTTCTATTTCCACCACACGGTAAACAGCAGCATTGGCACCTGTAGCACCAGCAATTAGTACCGCTAGTGCGGACAATTTTAATGTCTTATGTTGCATTAAGCTTCCTTCTGCATTGCTTCAAGCTCTTCCCAGCGTTCAAATGCCTGCTCAAATTCAGCTTCAGCTTCCGCCAAACGATTCAGCGTGCCTTGAGTGTCATTTTTCACGTCCTGGAAGAAAGCAGGATCGTTAATCAATTCCTGCAATTGCGCAATTTCGTTTTCCAGTTCTTCTATTCGTAGCGGCAGGTCTTCCAGTTCCTTCTGCAACTTGTAAGAGAGCTTCTTACCAGTTTTAGGACGGGCAGCCTGGCGCTGCTTGTTCTCTTCTTTCTTTTTCGCGGCTTCGATTTGAGCCGCCTGCTCCTTCGCAATCTGACTTAGCGAATTAGCGCGTTGTTCCTGGGCATCATGGTAGCCGCCGACATATTCATCAATGACCCCGTTCCCTTCGAAAATCCAACTTGTTGTCACTGTATTATCAACAAATTGACGGTCGTGGCTCACTAACAACAATGTGCCCTGATAGTTGGCAAGAATTTCTTCCAAAAGTTCCAATGTTTCGATATCTAAATCATTGGTTGGTTCATCGAGCACCAATAAATTATTAGGCTTTAGGAATAGTTTCGCCAACAGCAGGCGGTTTTTCTCACCACCCGATAGTGCTTTAACCGGTGTACGTGCCCGACGTGGGTGGAAAAGGAAGTCCTGAAGATAACCCAATGCATGACGCGTACGGCCATTAACTGTCACTTCCTGCTTGCCGTCGGCAAGGTTGTCCATCACAGTTTTTTCTGGGTCAAGCACTTCACGGTACTGGTCAAAATACGCAACTTCAATCTTGGTACCACAATGGAAGTGACCCTGTGACTTCAGGTCGCCCAGCATGATCTTAAGCAGTGTACTCTTACCGCAACCATTCGGACCGATAAGTGCAATACGATCGCCTCGCATGACATTGAAACTGAAGTCTTTAATAATTGGCTTATCGCCATAGCTGTAGCTGATGTGCTCAGCTTCAAAGACAATCTTGCCTGAACGCTGGGCTTCCTGCAGCTGCATGTCGGCTTTACCCATGACTTCACGACGTTCGCTGCGCTCACGACGAAGCTGCTTCAGTGCCCTAACCCGGCCTTCGTTACGGGTACGTCGGGCCTTGATGCCCTGTCGGATCCAGACTTCTTCCTGGGCCAGCTTTTTATCAAATTCGGCATTTTGCTCGGCTTCGACACGCAGCTGCTCTTCTTTCTCTTCCAGGTACTTGTCGTAATCCCCAGGGAAAGAAACCAGCTGGCCACGATCAAGATCGACAATACGGGTTGCCATTGAACGAATGAAGGCACGGTCGTGCGAAATAAACACAATTGCGCCTCTGAACTCTTTCAGAAAACCTTCCAGCCACTCGATAGTTGATACATCAAGGTGGTTAGTTGGCTCATCGAGCAGCAAAATATCAGGGTCACACACCAGTGCACGGGCCAAGGCCGCCTTACGCTGCCAGCCACCCGACAAATCTTTCAGCAAGGTTTGCGGTTGAAGCTGCAGATGCTCCAGTACCGAGGTGATCTTATTGTCGAACTGCCACGCATCGGCATGGTCAATTTTTTCTTGTGCACGATTCAATTTCGCAAAGTTTGACTCTGACGGATCGTTGGTGATCAAGTCGAGCAGACGGTGGTACTCTTTAAGCACCTGACCGATTTCAGCCAAACCCTCTGAAACGAAATCAAACACAGTCCCTTCTGCATCACGCGGTGGATCCTGCTCCAAACGCGAGACACGCAATTCTGATTCGCGCTGGATGCTGCCGTCATCAAGCAGTACATCACCGGCAATCACTTTCATCAAAGTGGATTTACCGGCACCATTGCGGCCTACCAAACACACTCGCTCGTTAGGCTGTAGAAGAAACTCTGCTTTATCCAGCAGCGCATGATCACCGTACGCCAATTGGGCGTTACTGATATTAATTAATGCCATTGTTGTTTAACCATAGTGCCAACTCGTCAGCATCAAAAGGCCAACCGAGTTCAGGGCTGTTTGAATCTGAATCAGGATTGAAAATAGAAAGCACAGGAATTGTGACGCCGTAACGAGAAAAGAGCGCGTCATCAAAGGCAATATCTACCACCTGAACGCGCTCTTCGACACCAGCTTGTACGAGCAGGCTATATGCCTGCTCGCAAAGGTGACACCCTTCTGTGCTATACAGAGTAATTAGCACCTAACCTTCCTTGTGGGTAATGATCCAGCAGTTATGAATCTGTTTGTTGCGACTAAAATCCATGGGCAACGTTTTATCAGAAATGTTCTTCGCTTGTAAGCCAAGCGCTTCAAGTTTCTCGAAGTCCATCTTGAAATGGCGTTTATTATTCGAGAAAACAATCTCGCCATGCGGACGAAGCATACGTTTCAGGTTCTCAAGCAGCATGATGTGGTCGCGCTGAACATCGAAACTTTGCTTCATGCGCTTAGAGTTAGAGAACGTTGGCGGATCAATGAAAATAAGATCGAACTCACCGTCGGCCTCTTGCAGCCACTGCAGGCAGTCTGCCTGGATAAACTGGTGCTGACGGCCAACCTGACCATTGAGTTCCATGTTTTCCTGCGCCCAACGAAGGTAAGTGTTTGACATGTCAACTGTTGTGGTCGACTTCGCACCACCACATGCCGCATGACATGTTGCCGAGCCAGTGTAAGCAAACAAATTAAGGAAGTCTTTACCTGCCGCCATCTTGCCCAGCTGGCGACGCGTCACTTTGTGATCCAAGAACAGGCCGGTATCTAGGTAGTCGTAAAGGTTAACCTTAAGATCTACGCCGTACTCATTCACTACCATGTGACGCTCAGCACTGGATAGCTTCTGGTACTGGCTTTTACCCTTCTGGCGCTCACGCACTTTCAGGATAACCTTGTTGTTCTCAACGCCCGTTACCTGGATGGTGGCTCGCATGATATCCATCAGGCGGCGACGTGCTGTCTCTTCAGGTACCGATTTCGGCGCAGCGTATTCCTGAATCACCAAGTAATCTTTGTATTTGTCGATGGCTGCATTGTAGTTAGGCAAGTCAGCATCGTACAAGCGGTAGCACTCAAGGCCTTCTTTCTTGGCCCACTTGCTCAGCTTGGCAATATTTTTCTTCAAACGGTTTGCAAAATCAGGTGCCACTTCCGCTTCTTCAATGCGGCCTTCAGCTTCACCTTCAACATGCTTAACGCCACCGGCAGTGATCAGGTAAGTTTTCAGCACACAATCCAGCGCACCGTTACGCAATTTGAACTGCTTGTCAGCACGCATGCGCAGGCAGCTCAATAATTCATTCGACGATGAGTAGATAGAGGCCGTCGAGCCTGCAAATGCAAGCTTCAAGCGGTTGCCAAACTCGCTATACAGAGAAATCAGCTCAGGTGTTGTGCCCAAACGCTCACCATAAGGAGGGTTACACAGGATCACACCTTCAGAGAAACCTTCAGGACAGGTCAGTTGTGTAGCGTCACCGTATTCAAAGTCAATTAAGTCTTTAACGCCAGCACGACCGGCATTGTCACGGGCAATGCTCAGTACACGACGATCCATTTCACGACCAAAGAACTTGGTGGTCACATTACCAGGGCCACGGCGTGCTTTTACCTTTGCCTCAGCATGAATCTCTAACCAACCTTCACGGTCAAAGTCTTTAATCGCCTCAAAGCCCCAACGCTTGCGCTTGATACCCGGTGCAATATCAGCGGCCATCATGGCGGCTTCAATCAACAAGGTACCCGAGCCACACATTGGATCCAACAACGGTTTTTCTGGTGTCCAACCGGACTTCATCACCAGTGCTGCCGCATGAGTTTCACGAAGTGGTGCTTTGCCTGACTCGCTTCGGTAGCCACGCTGATGCAGGCCGCTACCCGCCATATCTAGGCCCAGCACACCTTTCTCTCCGGAAAGACGCATATGAATACGCAGCTCTGGACGCTCGCGATCGATGCTAGGGCGACGCAAATCGGCTTTGGTAAAGCGATCGACAATGGCATCTTTGACCTTCATTGCACCATACTGGCTATTGCGGATTTCACGGTTCGTACCGTTGAAATCGACAATAATCCGGGTATCACTGCCAAAATAGTTCGGCCAGTTGATTGCGGTTGCCCCCAAATACAGATCCATATCATCACGAACATTAAATTCGCTCAGCACCAGGATGATTCGTGACGCGATACGCGTCCACAAACAGCAGCGGTATGCCGTCGCTTGTTCGGCCTTAAAACGGACGCCAGCATGGACAACCTGTACGCTCTGTGCGCCAAGCTGCTTAAGTTCTTCTGCAAGGAGGTTCTCAAGACCTCGTGAAGTGATAGCTAAATATTGATTCATGGAGTTCTTTTCACACTTATGTTGCGGTGAATTATAACTGAAAACCTAATAAATACCTTGTCATAAAAGGTTCTAACCCGGCTATTTAGCTAAAAAAACAGCAGTCAAACGCCACTAATGCCAGATTCCTGTCTAACCACACGCCCTGACGAATCGTGTTTGACTCCCAGAGCCGCTAATTAGCGTTTCTATATGTAAACAATATGCTCCGTTAAGATTGTGCACTATTGTAAACAACCGATCACTTTTAGCCTAACTTCATGAGCAGTCAAACTGTTTACCTCAAGAAACAATCGCCCCACGCACCATATAATCAACAACTTATAGCGATAGAATTGCACCAGCCCAACTCCAAACAGTAGGCGCTTGCTTACTTGATTAGCATTTATTCGCCTTTACTTTATTAAACCACGGCAGCCGATTTTCATCCTACCTTTTAATTATTTCCCTTTCGGAAATAATTACCATTGGAACCTAATCACCATGACTTTCTCCGTGGCGAAGAGTGTAACTTAATTACAGAAAGGCGGAAAACGAGGAAATAAGGGGTAGATTACTGTGTTTTTATGTGCAAAATTATGGTGTTTTTTTAATCTTAAGGACGGAAATGAGGCAGTAAAAAAGTGATAAAAAGATAAGATTTTTAGACTTGCATCACTAAGAATGGTGCTTTATTAAACAGGAAAAATAAGAAAAGCCCTGTTTCAGGGCGTGATTACTGTCACATTCCCAATTTAGCCACCCCGGGTTTGGACACAGACTCGGTCAATTACCGACCAATACTGAGTAAAATACAGACGTGATTTTCAAGGTCGCGATAAAACCTGGCAATGGCCCGGCTTACCTTAAATGGATGAAAGCGCAGAGTGGTCACCCTGCCCCTATCACCGCTCCTGGTGATGGGCTTTCAATGAACAGGTTGGCAAGGTCTAGACTGGGATTAAAACAACGCTTGAATACAATGAAAAGAGCCTGACATGGCTGCTTTGAAGGTTACGGCAAAGGACCGCCTTTGAGGCAAGCGAAAGCGATAGAAGCTTAAATAGGAGTTCAAACAGCAGAGATTTGGCAGCTAGCCAAGGCTAGCCTATATTCAAGCCACAAGCGGTTGGCTGTTAAATAACAGAAAGATAGAAAGACGGAAAAGACAGCTTAGCCCACTAAGGCAAACGTAACTGGCGCCTCTGCAGCCCCTTCATAGGCCTTCATACGGTCGTTCATGACTTTTATCGTCTCACAGAACGCCATCTCTTTCGCAGCATTGAGCGCCAGCGAGGCGGTATCAGCCATCATACACAAGCTTGCCGTACCACTGTTTTCAATAATCAGGAACTGCCCTTCACCGAGGTCAGTTGACAGCGTGACAATGTCACCCAGCTGCGGCTGATGAGTCCCCGATTGCTGGTTGAAGAACCAGCTTTTAGGCATAAGTGGCTTATGGAAGCGACTTGCCGCAACGGCATTAAGTGCCAGTTCGGCTTTGCGCGGTGCAGAAAGTTCGAGAATTGACATCCCTTCAAGGAAGCTTTGATAGACCGATGCATCATCAACCGTAAAGGTGGAACGGGTGAAAGCGCATGGAATGAGGTTTTTAGTGGGAATCGCTACGCGGAAAAGCATGTCATCACCGAGATCCAACATTAGAGCATCGTACTTCTGGTCGTAATACCACATCCATGAATTATTGGGTTTCAACATAAGTACGCTCCATATCCGTCGTCCGTTACAAAGCTTATCCACTACAACAAACAAATCTTTAGGACAAATTCTACTTCCCTATTTGCAAATAAAAAGAGGAAGTAAAATCAAAAAAATCTGAATAAAAAGCTGTAAACTTGACAAAACTCCTATTGATAAGGTGCTCGACATTGAATCGGCATAAAAAAAGTACCTGCAAAATTCCTCTTGCAGGTACTCAGGTGTCTCACTTAAAAATGAGATGATGCTTAATAGCGATACTAATTAGATATTGGTGACGATATCTTTAACCAGTTTCGGACCATGGTAGATAAAACCAGAATAAATCTGAACCAGGCTAGCACCTGCAGCCATTTTTTCACGGGCCGATACGGCGGAATCGATACCGCCAACGCCGATAATTGGCAACGCGCCGTCTAGTTCTTCAGCCAACATACGGATCACTTCCGTACTACGGTTCTGAAGTGGACGACCACTTAAGCCCCCTGCCTCATCGCAATGTGGCATGTCTTTAACCAGGGAGCGATCCAAAGTCGTGTTGGTTGCAATCACACCATCGATCTTATTCTTGATCAAAGATTCAGCGATCTGCTTGATTTCATGATCTTCTAGATCCGGCGCGATCTTCAGCGTCAATGGCACATACTTCCCATGCTTCTCTGCCAGCTGCTTTTGCTTCTCCTTTAGCTGAGAAAGCAGATCATCGAGCATTTCACCGTACTGAAGCGTGCGCAATCCCGGCGTATTCGGTGAAGAGATATTCACGGTGATATAGCCTGCGTACGGGTACACCTTTTCCATACAGATAAGGTAATCTTCTGCACCCTTTTCAATCGGCGTATCTTTGTTCTTACCAATGTTGATGCCGATCACACCGTCATAGTTGGCTTTCTTAACGTTTTCAATCAGGTTGTCAACACCTAAGTTATTGAAACCAAAACGGTTAATAATACCCTCGGCAGGAATAACACGGAACAAACGAGGCTTATCGTTACCCGGCTGTGGGCGTGGCGTTACGGTGCCGACTTCAACGAAACCAAAGCCCATTGCGCCAAATGCTTCAATGCATTCGCCGTTTTTATCTAGGCCAGCAGCCAGACCAACAGGGTTTTTAAATGTGATACCCATCACTTCAACAGGACGATCAGGAACATGTTGGCGATAGAAAAGATCAAGAGGAGTGCCAGTAAAGCGAGAAAAGTTCTGAATAGCTAGATCGTGCGCTTTTTCTGCATCAAGCTTGAAAATAGCGGATCGAGCGAGGCGGTAAAGCATTGTACCTCCTAATAAAAGCCCCGTATAAACGGGAGGATATTATTCACACTTTACTATCTAAATTCAATGACTAATTTGTGTTTATATCGAAAAAAATGGCCTAGCCCATCAGATATAGGGTTAGATACTTGAAAATGCTGATTTTATTTTATCACCCCAAAAGCAAACGTTTATATGGCACGTTATTTATAATAAAAAAGCCACCATCGTCATCATGGTGGCTTTTTGAACAGCAATTTTGTCATTTATATGGCTTTAATATTATCAATGAGTATAAAAGCCAATTTTTAATATTATGCCACTGTTTGGCAGTTAAGATTCAATAACATAAGCTCTCGCAAAGCAACAGAGAACTTAGCAAATTCATGCGTTGTTCCCACTTTGAACTCAGCCAGAACGGTATTCCAACGATGTATAGCGGACTTGTGTTGATCCATCCAATTTTCGATCAAGCTCTCTGCATCCGGAGCCTCCAGGCCACTACTTATGACAGCTAGGGTCAATTGGCGTTGCTGCCAATCGAGATCTTCACGGAACGAGGCCCTGGCTAGCGCCTGCCAGTGGTTCTCAACGGGCTGGTTATGAACCTGCTTGAGGAACCAGTGCAACGACAGATCGGAGCCAACAACAAAGTATACACGGGCGATAAAGTCGAGATCTTTATCCGCTCCCGTCGCGATCTGGGCAATATCCATAGCCGAGTACAGGCTACTCAAACGTGCTATGTTGTGTGCCAAATCATTAGGGATCCCCTGCTTGATCATCTCTTCGGCCTGATCGTTATGCTCCTGGACCTCTTCAGTGACAAGGTAACGCTCCAAGTTTTCACGCAGCTTGTTGACAATCGGCTGATAGAAGGCAATCAGCTGCTCGATACCCAGTTTTCTGTCTCGGTTTCGCAAGATCCAACGAGTTGCGCGACGGAGCATACGGCGACAGCGGTATAACACTTCATACTGCACTTCTGCCGGGATCACATTATCCAACGCGCGGACCTGGTCAAAGTACTGTTCAAAGTTAAACACTTCCCGTCCAACAGAGTATGCCGAAGAAATTTCTGCAACCGTTGCTCCAGTCTCTTCCTGCAGACGAGTGACAAAGTTACATCCCATTTCATTGGACATTTGGTTGGCCAACGAAGTCGCTATCAGTTCCTTACGCAGTGGATGGAGCTCCATATGGCTTCGGTAGCGCTCTTGCAGCTCTTTCGGAAAGTACGCCGGCAATAGTCGAGCATGGTAAGGATCATTGGCAACTTCTTCGGTTACCAACTCTTCTTTCAGTACCATCTTGCCGTATGCCACCAGTACCGCAAGCTCCGGACGGGTCAAGCCCATTCCAGACTTTTCACGCTCCGCCAGCGTATCGTCATCGGGCAAGTACTCCAGCATACGATCCAACTTCCCATTTTTCTCCAGGTGGTGGATAAAGCGGATCTGCTCCTTGAGCAGCAGAACTTGTTGCTGCTGGGTCACCGAAATGGACTCGCTCTGGCAATACGCATCATCAAGGACGATATCACCCACTTCATCTTCCATGCTTTCAAGCAGTTCATTTCGCTGCTTATAGGTAAGATCGCCACTGGCAACCAGTGAATTGAGCAGGATCTTGATATTCACTTCGTTATCCGAACAATCCACACCGCCAACGTTATCGATGAAGTCGGTATTGACCAAACCGCCTTTCTTCGAAAACTCCACCCGACCTAGTTGGGTCAAGCCCAAGTTACCCCCTTCGCCAACAACACGGGCGCGAAGCTCGCTGCCGTTGATACGGAGCGCGTCATTTGCACGGTCGCCAACATCGGTGTGGGTTTCTGATTCGGACTTCACGTAAGTACCGATGCCGCCGTTCCATAAGAGATCCACGTCCATTTTCAGGATCAGGCGGATCACCTCGTTGGGTGTCAGGCTCTGTTTGCGCGTACCGAGTAATTTTTGGATCTGCGGAGTCAGTTTGATCGACTTGCTACGACGTGAGAAAATGCCTCCCCCTTCTGAAATCAGCTTGGCATCATAATCTTCCCAGCTGGAGCGTGGTAGGTTGAACAGCCGTTCACGCTCTTGCCAGCCGGTTTCTGCATCTGGATTCGGATCCAAGAAGATATGCATATGGTTAAAGGCTGCGACTAAACGGATATGCTTCGACAGTAGCATACCGTTACCAAACACGTCCCCTGCCATATCACCGATACCGGCGCAGGTGAAGTCCGTGGTCTGACAGTTGATGCCCAACTCGCGAAAATGGCGTTTCACCGACTCCCAACCACCTTTGGCTGTAATACCCATTTTCTTGTGGTCGTAACCGTTTGAACCCCCGGAGGCAAACGCATCGCCCAGCCAGAAGTTGTAATCCTCAGAAACCGAGTTGGCCAAATCGGAGAATGTCGCGGTACCTTTATCCGCCGCCACAACCAAATACGGATCATCTTCATCATGACGAACGACATTGGCTGGTGGGTTTAACTCGCCATCAATAATGTTATCTGTCACATCCAGCAAGGCACGAATAAAGCGCTTGTAACAACGCTGACCTTCAGCCCAAATCTCTTCACGTGTTGTCAGCTGAGGCTGACGCTTACAGACAAACCCACCTTTTGCCCCTACCGGAACAATAACCGTGTTTTTAACCTGCTGTGCCTTCACAAGACCAAGGATCTCTGTCCGGAAGTCTTCCTGACGATCCGACCATCGCAAGCCACCACGAGCGACCTTGCCACCACGTAGGTGAACCCCCTCGATATCCGGTGCATACACAAAGATCTCGAAGAACGGTACCGGTGCAGGGATTTCTGGGATTTCCGATGGCCGCAGCTTCAGTGACAGCCATGGCTTTGGCTGGCCGTTGGTATCAGTCTGGTAATAGTTTGTTCGCTGCGTCGCCAGGATCATCTCCATATAACGGCGAATGATCCTATCGTCATCCAGGCTTTCTACATGTTCAAGCTTGTCATTCAGTTTGGCAATCAGTCCTTTTTCCGCACTTTCCGAATATTTCCGGCATGGATCGAACCGCAGGGAGAACAAATCGACCAACGATCGCGCAAGATCACTATGACCAGACAGCGTTTCTTCAATATAGTGCTGACTGAATGGGAAACCGACTTGGCGCATGTAACGGGCAAAACTACGCAAAATGGTAATTTCACGTCCGGTCAAACCGGCACACAACACCAAACGGTTGAAGCCATCACTTTCTAGTTCGCCATGCCAGATAGCTGAGAACGCCTCCTGGAAACGATCGCGTGCCTCACCGAGATCTATTCCGGTGCAGGCGTTGTGCAACATCGCGAAATCAAGGATCCAATAAACCGTACCGTTTTTGGTGATCACTTGATAAGGCGACTCACCTATTACCCTCAAGCCCAGGTTTTCCAGCATCGGCATAACATCAGAAAGATGAATAGGTTCATCTCGGTGGAAAAGCTTTAGTTTCACAAAACGCGAATCATTGGCTTCTTCCTGAGGACGGTAGAACAGCATACCCAGCTTGTTGTCTTCACTGAGGTTTTCAAGCTGTTCGATATCGGCGACGGCTGAGCCCGGCAACATCTGCTCTTTGTAGGAACGCGGGAAGGCACGCTCGTAGTTTTTCGCCAATGACGTCCCTTGGCTTTCACCAAAGTTGGCGATGAGCGAAGCGCTTAGACGATCATCCCACGAAGCCGCCGCCTCCACGAGATTATGCTCGATAGCTTTGATGTCCACATCAAAATTATTATTTTCTACTCGCACGATATAATGCGTTCTCGCCAACGGGCTTTCCGAGAAGAAAGTGGTGAATTCCACATCCTGCTCAGAGGCAAAGTAATCTTTCAAAACTTCCTGGGTCTTACTACGCAGCTCGGTGTTGTAACGCTCTTTGGTTACATACACCATGCAAGAGAAGAAGCGGCCAAAAGGATCGCGGCGAACAAATAAGCGTAGCAAATCTCGGTCTTGCATTCGCACCACACCACACCCTACGTCCAGCATTTCTTTTTCATTTGCTTGGATCAGCTCATCACGCGGATAGGTTTCAAGTAGGTTGTTCAGTGCCTTCCATGAATGCGAACCAGCCGGATAGCGGCTTTCTTCCAAAATACGCGTAACCTTGTTACTGATCAGCGGAATGTTCATGGTTGACTGGTGATAGGCCGTTGAGGCATACAGGCCGGTAAAGCGGTGTTCGCCGATAACATTGCCGTCTTTGTCAAAACGTTTTATACCAATGTAATCGGTGTAGGCCGGACGATGAATTTTTGACTTGCCATTGCTCTTGGTGAGAATCAGCAACTCGCGCTTGCGAGCCTCAAAACGAGCAGACTCGGGAAGCTGTGACAAGCGCAGGGTTCTGACCTTGTCTTTTTTACTCAGCAGCCCTAACCCTGGCTCTTCGCAGGGACGTAATTCGTAATCCCCTTCTACCGGCACAAGATCATACTTGTGATAACCCATGAAGGTAAAATTGTGATGGGTTACCCAATCCAAAAATGCAATGGCCTCTTCTCGGTGTTCTTTGTTGACGGGAAGGTCGGCCTTCTTGAGATCTTTCACAATCGCCTGCATTTTGGCTTGCATCGGTTGCCAATCATTAACGACCAAATCAACATCTTGAAGTACTTGTTCTAGTTCTTGTTTTAATGCTTCAAGCTCTTTCTTGTCGTTAAGGCGATCAACCTCGATATGGAACAGTGTCTGTAAGTCGCCGTCCTTACCGCACGCCTCGGTGATGGCGCCTTGCATATTTCGCTTAAAGAAATACGGGCCATTAAGCATCATGTGGCTGGTGATCCCCAGCCGGGTCAACGTCATCCGGACCGAATCAACAAGGAACGGACGGTCCGGCGTAATGATCTCAACAACTGTATGCGGTGACTGCCAACCGTAGCGGCTAAGCGTCGGGTTATAGACACGAACAGAGATTTGGTCTGGCTTATTTTGTACTAGGTGGTGCCATAGACTCAGAACAGCACCATAAAGGTCAGATTCATTCCGTTGAAGCAGATCGTCGTCTGCCAGTTGTCCTAACAATCGCTGAGCAAACACTTCTACTAATGACTGCTGGGGTGTCTCAATCTTGTCCTGGATTAAGTTATACACTTTCTCAAGCAGTACCGGCACTATAGGGTCAGGTGCGGTCATAGCAATGCTCCATCGTTATATATTATCAATCAAGTATAGAATTTTTATAAAACATCCAATGGTAGGTTATTGGGGGAACATACCGTCGGAAAACGCTATCCTGCGTGACTGCTATTGTAGGGTTTTTTGTTGCGAGATGGTTACGCTAATTACTCTGTGTCTGCCGGAAAAAATCGAATATGTGACTAAGGTAGATATTTTGGTTGGGCGGATTATCTGAGGGTGGTGAAATTAGCATCAAGATGACGCCAGCTTACTGTAAATTGGTATAACCATTTATTTTTAAGGTTATTTTACTTAACTCCTTGGATTATTATTTCTAATGGAACCCTACTCAAAAGAGGTATCCCCCACATTTCTGCTACGGCTTTCTTCTCTTCATATCAGAAATCATCTGTTACAAACCCATCAATTTCCGGTTACATAATTTGCTCTATGGCTTGCAGCTTGTTTGATTCAGATACCGTCACCCGAAATCGCCCCCGTATCCCAAGCTGGCTCAAAAAAGGACGTAACCGAGAGGCCGGTAGTTGAAGACGCAGGCCGTTATCTGTCATCACCAACACATTACTGGCAGCCCCCGAATAATGCCGAAGAAATTGCTGGTAACTAATGTGCATCGAGAAGGTATAAGCTTTCATATAAAAAAGTTCGGTTATAGATAAAACAAGGGGCAAGCATCTTGCCCCTTACTTCATACGTTCTTAACTTAAAGTTCTAGTGCTTTCTGTACTTTTTCGAACAAGTCTTTGGCTAAGTTATCAAGCTGAGACAGCTTCTCCAGCTCGGCTCGCATCAACGCCTGACGCTGCTGATCGTACTGTCGGTACTTGAGGAATGGTTCAATCAATCGAGACGCTACCTGCGGGTTACTGGTGTTCAATACCGTTAGAATCTCCGTCAGGAACTGGTAGCCAGAGCCATCTTTGGCGTGGAAGCGCACCGGGTTGTTTGCACAGAAACTAGCAACCAAACTACGGGTTCGGTTCGGGTTCTTAATATCAAACGCTTTGTGGTTCATGGTTTCACGCACGTTTTCCAGTGCATTTTCCGCTGGGTTCTTGCCCTGCAGAATAAACCATTTGTCCATCACCAGACCGTCATGCGTCCACTTATCACTGAAATCCGCCATTTGCGCTGGACGACATGCCAACTGTGCATTGTTCGCCGCCGCCATCGCCGCCATGGTATCGGTCATATTGTCTGACGCTTCGTACTGCTTTGCTACTAGACTATTGCCTTGCTCGGTCAATGCAAGGTAAGCCAAACAGGTATTGCGAAGCGAACGTTTTGCCATCGCTTCATGTTCAATGGTATATGCCGCCTGAGTCAATGAGTGGTAGATCGCACTGAACTCATCTTCCATGGCTAGAGCCAATGCCTTCTCAAGCTCAGCCATTACCGTGTTGATAGCATCAACATCGACAGTTTCATACCAACCCGCTACCTCATTTTCACTTGGTAGTGTCAGCATTTCAGCAATAAAGGCCGGATCTAACTTCTCGTCAAGCAGTACGCCACGGAACGCATCGACAACTGATTCTGGCAACACAAAAGACTCACCGTTCTGACAGCGGGTGACATTCTGCTTAATATGTTTAGCCAACAAGATCTGGCCTGCATCCCAACGGGCGAACTCGTTACGCGCATGAACCATCAGGAAAGTCAGCTCAGCATCCGAGTAATCATATTCCAAGATCACCGGCGCAGAGAACTCTCGCAGCATAGAAATAACCGGCTGGTGTTCGATACCATCAAACTCAAACACCTGCTCTGCTTCTGTCACGTCGAGCACGTTATGGATCGGCTCGCCATTACACTGTAACGGAATCACATTGCCCTGCGCATCATACAATTCGATATCAAACGGAATATGCAGTGGATGTTTCTCTTCCTGGCCCGGAGTCGGGGCCGTGTGCTGCCTTACTGTTACACGGTAACGCTTTTCCTGTTCAAGGAATTCAGTCTCAACCTGCACAACCGGGGTACCAGACTGGCTGTACCAACGGCGGAATTTATCAAGGCTGATACCCGAGGCATCTTCCATCGCCTGGACAAAGTCATCACAGGTTGCGGCAGTGCCATCATGACGTTCGAAGTACAACTTCATGCCGGCCTGGAAGTTTTCCTCACCCAGCAAGGTGTGCATCATGCGGATAACTTCACTGCCCTTCTCATACACTGTCAGTGTATAGAAGTTATTCATTTCAATGACTTTTTCAGGACGAATTGGATGCGACATAGGCCCACGGTCCTCGGAGAACTGTGGTCCGCGCATCACGCGAACATTGTTGATGCGGTTCACTGGGCGTGAGCCGAGATCAGAGGAGAACTCCTGGTCACGGAACACAGTCAAACCTTCCTTCAGGCTAAGCTGGAACCAGTCACGGCAAGTCACACGGTTACCGGTCCAGTTATGGAAATACTCGTGACCGATCACCGCTTCGATACCTTGGTAGTCAGTATCTGTTGCCGTTTTCGCGTTCGCCAGTACGTACTTTGAGTTGAAGACGTTCAGGCCTTTGTTTTCCATCGCCCCCATATTGAAGAAATCCACCGCGACGATCATGTAGATATCAAGGTCATACTCGAGCCCGAAGCGCTCTTCATCCCATTTCATTGAGTTGATTAGAGAGGTCATCGCGTATTCGGCACGATCAAGATTGCCCTTGTCGACAAAAATCTCCAGTGCCACATCACGACCGCTAACAGTGGTGTACTTGTCACGCAGCACATCAAAATCCCCTGCCACTAGCGCAAACAGGTAACTTGGTTTCGGAAATGGGTCCTGCCACTGCACCCAGTGGCGGCCATTGCCCAGCTCACCACTGTCAACACGGTTACCGTTGCTCAGCAGATACGGATATTGGGCTTTGTCGGCGATCACTTTGGTCGTGAATCGTGCCAACACATCAGGGCGGTCAAGGTAATAAGTAATACGACGGAAGCCTTCTGCCTCACACTGGGTACAGTATGCACCGCCTGATTTGTACAAGCCTTCAAGCAAGGTGTTTGCTTCAGGGTTGATTTCAGTCTCAATCAGCATCTCGAACGCGGCAGGCAGTCCGTTCACTGTCAACATGCCTTCGCTCTGTTCGAAGTTCGTCCAGCTTTCACCATTGATTTCAATACGAACCAAGGTTAGCGCATCGCCATCAAGCTCCATTGAAGTGGCACCGTCCACTTTTTGCTCAACCTTGCTAACTGCCACGACTCGAGTAGCGGTATCATGCAAGTCAAACTCTAGGGAAAGATCGGTGATCGTGAATTCGGGTGCTTGGTAATCTGAACGGTACTTTGCCGTTGGCTGGATAGTTGGTTGTTCGGCCATGTTTATTCCTTATTTTTCCGCGGTATAGTCTCGCGGTATGTTTCCATTATTCTGTCTTAAGCCAAAGCAGACAAGCATATTACTGGGAATTGGCGAGATGTTTCTCAATTACCTGCTTACACGGTTAATTAATACACATCCAACCCATAATTTGCTGGTTGTACTTTGAAGAGTAGCTTATCATCTTTACTATACTTAACTTACGAGCAGTAATGTTTACCTAAATTCCGCTTTACAGCAAGATCACCGCTTACACAATAAGTTAACAGAACGCCACTATATAACACCAAATGTCCTCTGTTGTCTTGTCGTTGGTAGCTTTTACGCGTATGTTACTGCCCCTATATTTTTCAACGATCTGAAATATTTTGAGACAACCCCGCCTCAAAATAGGGTAAAATCTACGGATTGCAAAATACAACCAAATTAGTTATGAATCATTTTGGACACACAGGGATTATCGACTCCCTGCTTGATACCGATGCATACAAACTGCATATGCAGCAAGCCATCTTTCATCAATATCCCAATGTTGAGGCCGTTGCCGAGTTTCATTGCCGGAGCGACGAAGATCTTCGTCCGTATAGCCAAGAGATTCAAGAGCATATCGAGCGACTAGCAGGCCTTTCTTTCACCCAGGAAGAAATTGAGTACCTGTCTACACTCAGTTTTTTCAAGGCTGACTACCTTGAGTTCCTACAATCTTTCCAGCTCGACAGCAAACAAGTCCACATTGATACCTCTGGTGATCAACTCGCCATTACAATCAAAGGAAAATGGCTGGATATTATTCTTTGGGAAGTACCACTACTGGCCATCATCTGTGAAGTTCGATGCCAGCACTGCTACCCAGATTCGACGGCTGACGACGCTTTGGCTTCACTTAAGCTCAAGCTGGCGAATTTTTATCAGCGTGCCAATGACGAAGGGATCAATATTGACGCATTCTCATTGGTTGACTTTGGTACACGCCGCCGCTTCTCTCGCCATGTACAACATGAGGTGGTTGATTACCTGAAAGAGCATATGCCAGAGTTCAAGGGTACGTCTAACTATCACCTGGCCCGTACCCGTGGCTTGACACCTGTCGGCACCCAGGCCCATGAATGGTTCCAGGCCCATCAGCAACTGGCTGGCGAACTGGCAGACTCGCAACAACTGGCACTCAACCGTTGGTTGCAGGAGTATCCTGATACCCTAGGAATTGCCCTAACCGACTGCATCAATATGGATGCCTTCCTGCGTGACTTTGACCTGCGCTTGTCTGAGCGATTCATCGGCCTACGTCACGATAGCGGTGATCCTATTGCATGGGGTGAGAAAGCCATTGCCCATTACCAGTCACTAGGAATTGATCCAAAAACCAAATCTCTGGTTTTCTCCGATAGCCTGACACTGGATAAGGCATTGACGATCTACAAGCACTTCGCCCACCGTATTAATATCAGTTTTGGTATTGGTACCCAGCTGACGTGCGATCTACCCGGTGTCAAAACACTCAATGTGGTTTTGAAACTGACTGAATGCGAAGGCCGACCAGTAGCGAAAATTTCTGACGAGCCGGGCAAAAGTATTTGCCGCGATGAAGATTACCTGTCTCAGCTTCGACAGGCGTTTAAAGTCGTAAGTTGATCCGAACAGTAGACAATTAATAAAGCGAGGCAAATGCCTCGCTTTATTGTTTTTCCAGTCATCCAGTAGTGTTGGTGATCCTCAACGCTAACAGACCATTATTCCCTTCTCATTACCGCTTCCATTCCAAACTGTTTGTTTGTCAATGTAAGGGTATTGCTTCCCAAGCTAAACTGGCTGTCTTGCTGGCCATCTTCGTAGATAAGCACGATACGGTCATCTTCGATAAAGTAGATCCCGCGATGCTCTTTTTTCTTGCCATTTTTCCCCGACACTTCTGCTGAGAACAAAAAGTCTGGCCGCAGCGACAAGGCTATTTCAGAGACGGCATCGCCGACATCTTGTCCTGAAATTTGAGAAGAACGCCAGTTGCCAGGAAGGTTTTCTGGGGCCAACTTGGTAAAGCGTGCACCATCAAGCAAGAACTGGTTGTAGCTCAGCATATAGCTATGCTGTTGCTCGGGCTGACCATGGGTAAGAAAGGTTACCGTGGTTTCATCGATGTCGTATGTCCCTTCCCACTCTTCAACATTACCACTCGTCTGCAAAAGCCGGATAACAAAGCGGTAATTTGACTTGAACTTAATGTTCATGGCCCGGTAGCTTGCCCCTTCGCTCTCGACCCCGGCATCAGTATTGCTAAACCAGTACCAATCACCGAGTAGAAGCGGATAATCAAACTCCGTTAGATCTGAAGCTCGTGCACTGACAGAAAATGTTGTTAAAAACAGGGTTACAGCAAGAATGATATGTTTCAGCATCGTATTCCCCTAACACCAGAATGGATCACCTACCTTTAACCCTAGCCTGCAATTAGCCCGTAGATGAAAAAAATTGAGGATTAACAGTGCTATTTATTCAACTGTCTCATTGATGAAACAGCTCTATCCAACGGATTTCAATAAAAAAAACGGCACCTCTAAGAGGTGCCGTTGTCGTTGATAATGGTCTTATTGCTTCGCAAGATCAGCTTTGTGATTTAGCGAGATCAGAAGTGATAGCAACCGCTTCTTTCAGGTAAGCATCAGGTGCTTCGTAGTCCTTTGGCACATCATCCAACTTAGCAAAAGGTTTCTTGCCCGCAACCTTCTGACGCTGATTCAACCTTGCCA
The DNA here is from genome assembly GCF_003025515.1 of Photobacterium gaetbulicola. NCBI lineage: Bacteria > Pseudomonadati > Pseudomonadota > Gammaproteobacteria > Vibrionales > Vibrionaceae > Photobacterium > Photobacterium gaetbulicola. The sequence goes on from NZ_PYME01000033.1 coordinate 36,838, forward strand.
GGCGCTCTGCATCTTCTTTGTCTTGCTCAGCAATACGCTTGCTCTTGTTAAGGGAGATCGTATTGATATCTTTCTCTTGACGGTACTTAGCAATATCATCCTGAATAAAGCCAAACTCCATATCTTTACTGATACGCTTGTCATGCTTTGCTTTCAGAGAAGGCAGTAACGCCGAGAAATTATAGAGTTTCTGGTACTCCGCCGCCTTGATGCTATCCCAAGGCAAAGCGTTGTCTTCGACACTTTCACCGGTTTCAGAAGGATCAACCGCCGTCGGGAATGCCAAATCCGGTACTACACCTAAGTTCTGCGTACTACCACCGTTAATACGGTAGAACTTCTGGATAGTGTACTGAACATGGCCCAATGGCTTATCAAACAAATCATAAATATGGTTCAGGGAACGGTGCTGCTGAACAGTACCCTTACCAAATGATTGCTCGCCAAGAATCACCGCACGCCCGTAATCCTGCATCGCGGCAGCGAAAATTTCCGATGCTGATGCACTGTAGCGGTTAACCAGTACGGTTAGCGGGCCGTCAAAGTAAACACGATCATCAGAATCGCCATTCACCTTCACTCTTCCATAGCTGTCACGAACCTGTACAACCGGCCCACTGTTGATAAACAACCCCGTCAGCGCTGTCGCCTCGGTAAGTGCACCACCGCCATTGTTACGCAAGTCGATGACAACACCGTCAACTTGCTGATCGTTGAGCTTTGCCAACTCTTTCTTGGTGTCTTCAGACAAGCCAACATAGAAACTTGGAATTTCAATCACCCCAATTTTCTTGCCACTCGACAGTTCAACCGAAGATTTAACAGCGCGGTCTTCTAAGCGAATTTTATCACGGACAATTGTGACATCGTAACTCTTGGCGTTATTCCCCTCAGGAAGGATCTCCAAAACCACTTTACTGCCTTTGGGACCTTTAATCAGCTGAACAACATCATCCAACCGCCAGCCAATGACATCGATCATTTCTTTGCCGTCTTGCGCGACACCGATGATCCTGTCACCTGCAGCGAGCTTTTTCGAAGCAGAAGCCGGGCCACCAGCAACCAAAGAACGGATTACCGTATAGTCATCAACCACTTGCAACACAGCACCAATACCTTCCAGCGAAAGGTTCATTTCTGATTGGAACTGCTCCGCGTTACGCGGTGACAAATAACTGGTATGAGGGTCAACCTCACGAGCAAAGGCGTTCATGTAAATCTGAAAGACATCTTCGCTATGGGTCTGGGTAAGACGCTTGAGCGCGTTGTTATAACGCTTGCCTAAGGTCTCTTTAATTTCATCCCACTCTTTGCCCGCAAGCTTCAGATTCAGTGCATCGTATTTGACTCGCTGACGCCAAATCTCGTTTAGCTCGTTACGGTCTTTCGCCCAGTCCATTTCTGAACGGTCGAGCACCATATCTTCATCGGAATCAAACGTGATTTCACGATCAAGTAATGTCAGCGCGTATTGGTAGCGGTCGTAACGACGTTTGAGTAGCGTATTGAAAATATCGAAAGCTGCTGATGTATCACCTCTTTTCAGTTGATCATCTAGCTGATTTTCCCATTTTTCAAATTGCCTAATGTCGGAAGCAGTAAGGAAGCTTTTGTTGAAATCCAGCATCTCGATATATCGAGTGAAGACACTGGAAGAAAATTCATCATCAAGTGAAAACTGCTTGTAATGCGAACGTGTGAAGCGAGAGGCAACCCTCTTACTAGCCGTCGCATGCTGTTTTTCAGGTTCCAGCTGCGGAAGATCACTTAATGTGTATGTTGCCTCGAGGGCTTGTGCTGAAGCTGCTAGCATCATGCCAGCAGCAATCAGTGAGAAACGGAATCGACCTTTCATGCGTCGAGCATTCTCCTTTACGAACGCAGGTGCTCCGCTTTAACTACCATGGTCAAACCATTTGATAGGCGAACACGCACATCGTCCTTATTAATTTCAACGATAGTTGCCGGCATGTTTCCGCTGCCCATGTTAACACTAACGTTCTTGCCAACGACGACTTCATCAGCAGTCAGTGCACGGGTCGTTTCTGCAGGCTTTTTATTTAGCTTAGTCGTTTTTTGTTTTGTGTTCTTTGGTTTAGCAGATTTTGGACGAATTTTTTTCGCCTTTGCTTCACCATCCTTGCTAGCAGCCGCTTTTGCTTCTGCTTGCTCTTTACGACGAGCACGTACTTTAGCCTTGCTTTCTTCAAGTGCCTTTTTCGCGTGATCTACGTGTTCTTGTTCTAACACACCACAATCGTTGCCATCAAGGTCAACGCGGTTTGCACCCGCTTTCACACCGTGAAGATAACGCCAGGAAGAAGTGTATTGACGTAGAGCGGTACGCAGCTGAGTTTTACTGACTTTAGGGTCTTCACTTAGACGCTCAGCCAAATCTTGGAAGATACCAATCTTAAGTGGCTTCGCTTCACCTTCAACAGTAAAACATTTTGGGAAACGCTCAGCAATGTAGGCAATGACTTCTTTACTGTTCGTTAGCTTTTCAGAGTTTTCCATGGACTTTCCTGACAAAAGCGAGTTTCCTCGCCGTTAGTACTTTAATCAAAAAGAAATTGTTCCGCTATTATAGTTACCTAACGCTGAAAAACCACCGAAAGCATGCAATTAGAGCCTTTTTTGTAGTTCTTCTAACAAAGAAACCAATCCATCCTCATCGGATTGATTAAATCTTGACAAGATTGGGCTATCAATATCCAGCACGCCATACAATTCCCCGTTTACTGTAAATGGGATCACAATCTCAGAATTACTGGCAGCATCACAGGCAATATGACCTTCAAACTGGTGCACATCCTCTACCCGCTGAACACGGTTCTCTGCAATCGCTGTCCCACAGACACCGCGACCAACAGGAATCCTGACACAAGCCGGTTTACCCTGGAACGGCCCCAGTACCAACTGGTCTCCTTTCAAGATATAAAAGCCTACCCAGTTAATATCTTCTAACTCCATGGCCAGTAACGCACTAATATTAGACATATTAGCAATGAGATCAGACTCACCCTCTATCAACGCGATAGCTTGTTTCGTCAACGTTTGATAATTCTCTGATCTAATTTCCATGGCTTACTCCTTTTTGAGCCGTTAGAATGGCTTTTTATCAATAATGGGAATCATTATCATTGTGAACAACAATTCAAACCAAATGATTAACTGGTCTTGGCTAGTAAAGCAAGCAAAACATCATCGTCCCCGCCTGATTGCTGCGAATTTTATCGCGCTCATCGCCACCCTTATCAGTGTCCCCATCCCACTGCTTATGCCTTTGATGGTCGATGAGATCTTACTCGACAAGCCCGCTGGCGGTATTGAATTCCTTAACCACTTTCTGCCTCAATCTCTGCACCAGCCGACCGCCTACATCCTGCTCGTACTGTTGTTCGTTGTCTTAATGCGCGTGGGCAGCCAAGCGCTCAATATCCTACAAAGCCGCCAATTCACACTGGTGGCCAAAGATATCACCTACAACATGCGGCAGCACCTGATCGACAAACTGGGCCGTATCAGCATGCGTCAATACGAAGAACGTGGCAGCGGAGGGATCACCTCACACCTGATCACTGATGTAGAGACCATCGATAAGTTTGTTGGCGATACCCTAAGCCGCTTTCTGATCGGTTTCCTGACCGTTATTGGTACTGCCGCCATTTTACTGTGGTTGAACTGGCAGCTCGGTCTGTTCATCCTGCTGGTCAACCCAATAGTGGTTTACGCCTCTAAACTAATGGGGAACAGAGTAAAAACCCTCAAGAAAAAAGAAAACCAGGCCTTCGAGCGATTCCAACAACGCCTCGTCGAAACCCTTGACGGTATTTACCAACTGCGGGCAGCCAACCGCGAACGGGATTTTCTAAACCAGCTGAAATCCAATGCCAACGATATCCGCTATGATGCAGATAAATATGCCTGGCAATCGGAAGCGGCGGGCCGTATCTCCTTCCTGCTGTTTTTGGTTGGCTTCGAGCTATTCCGTGCCATGGCGATGATCATGGTGTTATTTACAGATCTCACGGTTGGCCAGATGTTTGCCGTATTCGGCTACCTGTGGTTCATGCTCGGTCCGGTCCAGGAGCTGCTGGGTATCCAATTTGCCTGGTACAGTGCCTCGGCGGCCATGCAGCGCCTCAATGGCCTTATTGCCATCGAAGAGGAAGTACGCCCGGTACAGAAAGTGAATCCCTTCAAGGACGATCATCGCCTCGATATAGAAGTAAAGAATATCCACTTTGCCTATGACGAAGACAAAGAAGTCCTGCGCGGTATGAGTCTGCATATCCCTGCCGGCAAACGGGTTGCCTTGGTGGGCTCTTCTGGTGGCGGTAAGTCGACACTGATCCAACTTCTACTAGGGATATACCAGAAGGATGCCGGTGATATCTTGGTCAATGGCCACCCAATAGAAGATGTCAGCTACGAAGCGCTGCGCAACAAAATGGCAGTGGTCCTACAACACCCTGTATTATTTAATGATACTATGCGCCACAACCTCACTTTAGGGGGAGATTACAGCGACAGCCAACTTTGGCAGGCATTGGAAATCGCGCAAATGACCGATGTCACCCAGCGCCTGACCGAGGGGTTGGATACTGAGATTGGTCGCCAGGGGATCAAGCTATCAGGCGGCCAGCGTCAACGGCTTGCGATTGCGCGCATGGTGTTGACTAACCCTGAGTTTGTCATTTTGGATGAAGCAACCTCGGCATTGGACACCGCCACGGAAGCTGCGCTGCATACCGCGCTCAACCAGTTCTTGGCCGATAGGACGACGCTGATTGTTGCTCACCGTTTATCGGCGGTTAAACAAGCCGATGTAATCTACGTACTTGAAGACGGACAGGTCAGCCAAAGCGGTACCCACCACGAGCTGGTCAATGAAGAGGGGTTGTACCAAACCCTGTATGGCTCGGTGCAGTCGGCCGACAGCCAAACCGATTCAGTAACACAAGTATCTGTAGCCAGAGTGAACCTAAAATAATAATATAGTGTTCATTTAAAGCTTTTATTAAAGGAATAACCGTTAATGACCACAGCGAGACTATGTCCCGGTTGCGATTTACCTTTGCTACCGCAGGTCGCTGAACAGGGACAAAGTGCGTATTGTCCACGCTGCAACACCCGCTTATACCGGGGTGGTCATTTTCGTTTTTCCAGTGAACTGGCGATTGCCTTTGCCTGCCTGATCCTTTTCATCCCGGCTCATTTTTTTCCGCTGATCACTATACGCCTGTTCGGTGTCATGATCCCTGCCACCCTGACCTCGGGAACTTTCTCGCTCGCCCCGAGTTTCCCGGCTGTTGCGGCCCTTATTTTGTTCTGTAGCTCCATCGCCCCCTTACTTGTCTGCGGCTCGGTACTGGGTGCACAGCTAGGGCTGAGATTCCGCCGTATCAAGCTGTTTCGCCGGTCGCTCTGGATAATCGAGCACCTCAAACACTGGGCCATGTTCGATGTCTTTTTGGTGAGCTTGGGAATTTCCTGCTTCAAGGTCCAGGACTACGCCGATATTTTTGTCGGACCGGGATTATATTCTCTGGTATTGCTGCAATTGCTTACCGCCCTGCTCCTTACCCGCATCAGCATCAACCGCTACTGGGAAGCCTGGCAGCCAGAAACTGAGCACAAGAAATACAGCCATGCTCGCCATTGCCATCACTGCCACATGACCCAAGATGACCATGAACACTGTGTGCGTTGCGATACCCCGCTTCACAAACGGATGCCACAGTCCATCCAGAAAACATGGGCATATCTGATAGCAGCGACCGTATTTATCTTCCCGGCTAACCTATATCCGATTTCTATTTTTCTAAATAATGGTAAACGAGTCGAAGATACTATCTTCTCCGGTGTCGCCTCATTGGTGAACTCCGATATGATCGGCATTGCCATCATTATTTTTGTTGCCAGTATTGTCGTGCCTGTGGCCAAAATCCTTGGCCTGGCTTTTATCCTACTGACTATCCAATTCAAACGCGGTGTCAACCACCTGCAGCGCATGAAGCTATACCGTTTCATCCAATGGATTGGTAAATGGTCGATGATGGATCTGTTTGTTATCTCGATCATGGTCGCCCTGATAGACCGTGATCAATTACTCGACTTTACCCCCGGGCCGGGTGCAATTGCCTTTGGTGTCGTGGTGGTGCTTACAATGCTTGCCGCAGAAAGCTTAGATTCTCGTCTGATATGGGACAACTATGAACAACGGACCAAATAATCAACAACCTAGACCGGTCAATATAAAGCGCGATCGCGGGATCTCCCCCCTTTGGATCCTGCCTGCGCTTGCCTTGGTACTCGCCGGTTGGCTTGTCTTCAAAGCCGTCAATGAATCCGGAGAGCGGATTAAAATCCACTTCAATGATGCCGCCGGTTTGGTCGCAGGACGCACTACTATCCGTTACCAGGGGCTTGAAGTCGGTATTGTTCGTGACGTTAACCTATCCAATGATCTGAAGAGTATTTATGTCGAAGCCGACATTTACCCAGAAGCGGTCCAGATCCTCCGGACGGGCACCCGTTTCTGGCTGGTCAAGCCAAAGGCGTCTATCACCGGGATCTCCGGCCTGGATGCCCTCGTCTCTGGTAACTATATCGCTTTGCAGCCGGGCGAAGGCAAGTTCACCAATGAATTCGATGCCCTCGACAGCCAGCCTGCCGATACCCCTGTCGGAGAAGGCCTGAAAATCCAACTGCGCGCGCCTAACCTGGGCTCGATCAATATCGGTTCTCAAGTCCTCTATAAGAAAATACCGGTTGGCGAGGTATACAACCACAGCCTCAGCCAGGACAACAAGCAAGTGATCATTGATGTATTGATCAAGCCGCAATACGCTGATCTGGTGACGAATAAAAGCCGTTTTTGGAACGTCAGCGGTATGAGTGCCAATATCGGCTTCAACGGTGTCGATGTTCAGTTCGAAAGCCTTTCCGCAATGATAAGCGGAGCCATTGCGTTTGATTCGCCGGATAAAGGGCTTCCCATCGAGCCTGATCACCTTTTCCGTCTGTATCCGGATCTCAACACCGCAGGACGAGGCATTGCGATAACCATTGACCTGCCGGAGAACAGCAACATCAGCGCAAGTGGCGCACCGATTGTTTACCGCAGCTTGGAAATCGGTCAGATATCCGATATCCGCCTTGATAAAGAGCGCGGCAAGATTGTCGCTCATGCCGCCATCGAGCCGATGATGAGTGATTTACTGACCACTGGGTCCAAAATGTTGCTGGAAGAAGCCGAGCTCTCTTTAAACGGGGTCAAAAACATTGGTAACCTGCTTCGCGGTAACTTCCTGACCCTGATCCCAGGTCCGGGTGAGACCAGCCGCCAGTTCATCGCCATCAACCAAGATGAACTGCAAGAGCAGCAACCTGGTGTAGCCTCATTCGCCCTCTACGCCAATGACAGCTACGGCATTAAACGCGGCACCAAGCTCAAGCATCGGGGCTTGGAAGTGGGCCGGGTAAAATCCGTGAAGCTAGATGGCAATACCGTCCGCTTTGATGTGATAGTCCGCCCTGAGTACACCAAGCTTATTCGCTCTGGCAGCCGGTTTTATCTTGATGGCGGTATCGAGGCAAATTTAAGCAGCAAAGGCCTGGATGTATCAGTCCCGCCGGCAGACCAATTGATCAGCCAAAGTATTAGCTTCACCAGCAGCGGCAGCAGCAAGGTGCTCGATCAATACCCACTTTACAAAAGCCGCCAGCTAGCCACACTTGCCGCAGAAAAGGCGCATGGCTTTACCACTATCGAACTGTTTGCCGATGAGCTTCCCCCGGTAGACAAAGGCAGCCCGGTGCTCTACCGCAATATGCCTGTCGGTGAAGTCAACAGCTACGCACTCTCTCGCGACGGCGTCTCTATCAAAATTAAAATTGATAACCGATATCGCCACCTGATCACCGCAGATACTGTTTTTTGGAATCGTTCGGGGGTGGAAATACAGGCGGGCCTCGATGGCGTCCATGTCAAAGCCGATCCTATCAGCACGTTGATCAAAGGTGGCATTGCCTTTGACGAGATACAAGGCGTTACCAACCGCCTTGGAGACCGCTACAAACTTTATGACAGCTATCTAGAAGCCAAAACCTTCGGCTTGGTTGTCACCATGATCGCAGAAGATGCCAAAACAATTAAAGTAACCACGCCAATTCGCTATCAAGGTGTCAGCGTGGGTAAAGTGATTGAAACTGAGCCCGATTTCGACACTGGAAAAGTGATTGTCAAAGCCCGTCTTTATCCGAAATATGCTGAGACCCTCGCCAAAACTGATAGCCATTTCTGGATTGTGACTCCTCAGATAAGCATCACCGGCGCCAAGGATCTGGATACCCTACTGAGCAGCTATATTGCGGTTACACCGGGCAAAGGCACCTACTCGCAGAGCTTTACGCTAGGTTCAACAAGGCAAGTCAACAACGGGTTGACGGTGATCCTAGAAACAGAAAAACGTAACTCAGTGGCAGAGGGCACGCCGCTGCTATACCGTGATATTCAAGTGGGCGAAGTGGTGAAAGTCAGCCTTGGCGAGTTGGCTGACAGAGTCATTGTCGAGGCGCAGGTCGAAAAGAACTTCAGCCACCTCGTGCGCACTGATAGCGTCTTTTGGAACGTGTCGGGTATCGATGTCACGATCGGCTTGACGGGTGCTTCGGTACAGAGCGGCACCGTTGATAGCCTGCTCCGTGGCGGTATCGCCTTTGCTACGCCTGAGGCTCAGCCACTGGCACCAGTCGCCAAGACTAACAGCCGCTTCCTGCTGCACGACACAGCCAAGCAAGAATGGAAAAACTGGCGCACAGCGATTCCAAAGCACTAAAATGCCAACCAAACCACAACCACCAGAAGGGAGCTGTAATGCTCCTTTCTTTTTACCTCGCTAACCACAAATGATAAACTTCCGCCCCACTGCTAGATAATCGAGACATTCCCTTGCATCCAAATATCCATATCCCAGACGCATTCATTGAACAAATTCGTCAAATTATGCCAGAGCACCTGAGCATGGATGAGTTTATTGCTATCTGTAAAACACCATTGCGTCGCAGTATTCGTGTCAACACCTTGAAGATCAGTGTAAAAGACTTTCTTGCCCGTGTGGCTGACAAAGGCTGGACACTCACTCCGGTGCCATGGTGCGATACAGGGTTCTGGATTGAGCGTGAAGATGAAGAGTCCGTCTCCCTAGGCAACACCGCCGAACACATGGCGGGACTATTCTATATCCAAGAAGCCAGTTCAATGATGCCGGTGGTGGCACTACTCAAAGACAACGACAAGCTCGATTGCGTGCTGGATATGGCCTCGGCACCGGGCTCGAAGACGACCCAGATTGCCAGTGCCATGAATAATCAGGGTGCCTTGGTGGCCAATGAATTGGCAGCCAGCCGTATCAAGGTTCTGCACTCCAACCTACAGCGCTGCGGCGTGTTCAACGCCGCCCTGACCCACTTTGACGGCTGTGTCTTCGGTGGCTGGGCACCTGAATCATTCGACTCTATTTTGCTCGATGCACCCTGCTCGGGTGAAGGGGCTATCCGAAAAGACGACGATGCCATGGCAAACTGGAGCCTTGCCTCTGTTGAAGACATTGCTGCGGTGCAGCGTGATTTGATCATCAGTGGCTTCCAGGCGCTCAAGCCAGGCGGTGTGATGGTCTACTCTACCTGTACCTTGAACCTGAGTGAAAACCAGAAGGTCTGCCAACACCTTAAAGAGACCTTCGGTGATGCGGTTGAGTTCGAATCTTTGGCCGACTTGTTCGATGGCGCTGATAAGGCGCTTACCGAAGAAGGCTTCTTGCATGTCTACCCGCAGATCTTCGACAGCGAGGGCTTTTTCGTCGCCCGTATTCGCAAACTCGCTGCCGTTGAATCTCCAGCGGTGAAAAAGCGCAAGGGTAAATTCCCGTTCAGCCCGGCCAGCAGCAAAGATAGCCAAGCGATTGCCCAGGCTTTCAAGCAAGATCTGGATCTGGACATTCCTGCCGACAGCGAAATTTGGCTTCGCGATAAAGAGGTATGGCTGTTCCCGTCGAAACTGCGTGATCTCCTGAGTGAAATCCGCTTCCAGCGTATCGGTATCAAGCTGGCTGAACAGCACAAAAAAGGTTACCGCTGGCAACATGAAGCCATCATGACTCTGGCAACAGGCCAGGAAAAAACCGCTGTTGCTCTTGATGCGGCGCAGGCAAAAGAGTGGTTCATGGGACGTGATATCCGTCCAGATGACCTCTCGGGCAAGGGTGAGCTCATTGTCACTTACCGTGACTACCCTATCGGTATTGGTAAATGGGTCGGTAACCGCATTAAAAATGGTTTGCCTCGCGAGCTGGTAAGAGACACCAACTTATTTGACATTTAATATCGCGTTCTAAGCAAGTAATTTATGGTTTTAAAGACTAGCATTAAGTTACTGCAACAGATTCGCTCAATAGACAGGATATTTTTGTTAAGTATCAGAGATGAATGACATTCTTAGTGGTAAAACTGGCAAATCGTACTGCTTGAACTAACATTGATAGTGTAATTGATCTCCATTTACTAACCAGTTAGCGCAAGGCTCTCACGAGCCATTCCCCTAAGCCCGAAACAGGAGTCGTTTCGGGCTATTTTTTATCTTTCGCTCCCCCATCTGTCTTTGCCTGGCCTTTTTGATATAACTGTTCATACTCGCGCAAAATCATTGCCACCTCTTTATTGCATCAAATCTAACCATTACGAATCAATCAGTTGAGACCAATTATTACCATTCAGTTTTTTCGAATAACTTAACCGATTTTTTCCGCTATCTTCCATGCTTGACCATTTGTATAGTTACTCCCAAGCCAAACGGCAATGCATTTCAAGGAGCAAACTATGTCAAACGTTCTAGTACTAAAATCAAGCATCCTCGGTGACTACTCGCAATCAAACGGTCTTATCGATCACCTGGTTAATTCAATGCACACCAGTGCCGTTATTGAGCGTGACTTAGCGGCTCAGCCACTGCCGGTTTTGGATGGCGAGATTGCTGGCGGCCTACGCGGTGGTGACAACCTGAGTGAAAAACAGCAAACGGCTCTGGCTCTTTCTGATCAGCTTATTGAAGAAATCAAAGCCAGCGATACCATTGTCATCGGCGCGCCAATGTACAATTTTTCTATTCCGACTCAGCTTAAAAACTGGTTCGACTTGATTGCCCGTGCAGGGGTGACCTTCAGCTACACTGAAAACGGCCCTGTCGGCCTGCTCACCGGCAAAAAAGTCATTGTAGTGACCACTCGAGGCGGTATGCACAAAGGTGGCGACACTGACATCATGGTACCTTACCTGAAAACCTTCCTGGGTTTTGTCGGCCTTAACAATGTCGAAGTGGTTTATAGCGAAGCATTGGCGATGGGCGATGAAATGGCAGCCAAAGGTATTGCACAAGCCAAGCAAGAGCTAGAAAGCCTGGCGCAATAATTGTGTACAGCCGTGCCTTCTCGCGGCACGGCTTGTTGTGCCTTACCCACTCTCGCTACTGTATTGAATATATGGGTAAGGCTTTTTTAGAAATCAAATTGCACGTAGACCGTATTGTAATTACTCCCCCCTTTGATACGGCCGAACTGGGAGGCACTTTCAAAGATGGCTGAGCGGTGATGCAAGCTGTAACCAAACCACACACTATCTAACGGTTTATGGTTGAAAACATCTCCAAGGTTGACGTCAAAAGAGAAATCTAAATAGTTAAGCAGCTTGCTTGGCTCATACCCCTTGCGATCCATCTCCGACTGCTCGATATAGGTAATGCGGTTGACGTAAGACAAGCCCTCTGCCACACCAAAACGCCACTGTACCGGCCATGTGAAGGTGTAATAGGCTTTGATGGCCATGACATATTCTTGCGTTGAGCTTTGAACATCGGAACTCCAGTGCCAAACAAAGCCAGGCGTTAGGTAAATATCCAGTGGGAAGCCGAACAGCTCATCGGTTAGAGGATGGCCGTAGAAGAATGACGTCAGCTGATTGTTGTATTCGTCTTTTACTCTATTGCCAGAGAATATCTCACCAATATTCGACGGTGTTGCCCAGCCATGGGCGACGCGCAAATATGGCTTGTTACTGATACTCGATTTTCGCGGCTTCTTGGCATCATTAAAGAAACCAAAGCCTAAATAACCTTCTCCCTGCCAGTTATCGCTAACCAAAGCAGAATCCCGCGTATTGCTGTCAAAATAGCGAGCATACGCTCCACCCAATAGGTACAAATTAGACGTGACGTGGTAACTAAATGCCGACCCTACCCGCAAATCAACACCTGAAGAAATATCCTCAAAGTTCAGCCCATAGTAGTAACTGTTATAATCACTGTCTTTCCAAAGTAGCGATGCTTTGGGCAGGATGCGCCAATCATCGAACTGGTAATCGCCACCGATAGAAAACTGCGAGCTGAACCTGCCATCAGGATCCGACAACAACTCAAAATCGGTATAGTAGTTTTCATCCCAGCGGTACTTGTACTGCAACCCGAAATCCGCTGTGTCGCCGCCTATCTCATTCTGAAAAGATGATGGAATGTCGATAAAGTGCATTCGAATGAGGGCATTAACTTCCCAGTCTTGCTCACGGTAAAGGTTGAGCCCACCTTCTGTCCCATTGATGAACAGGCGGTTCCCCTGGTAGAACATCATCGGAACAAAACTTGAGACCGTAGAATCCTCGACTACCGATTCTGTCGCATAGGGGATTGATGCACTGCGCATAACCGCCGCGATACCCCACTTTTGTTCACCGTCTCTTTGCTGCCGTAAGTCATCCACCGAGATGAAACCTAAAGGCTTTGTATCTTCCGCGACCACAGGTTGTTGTTCTGTCTCGGCTGCCAAGGCAACCAATGGCAGACAAGCGATGAATCCAAAATGTTTAAACAAGCAATAGCCCTCAAAAATAACCCGCAACTATAATAGTAGCTGTCTCATACTTATATATACCTGAATTTATCGACATTTTTGTCGTGCTAGAGTAAAAAAGTTGTCATTCCGAGACAAAAAAGCACAAAAAAAGCCCGATCACATGATCGGGCCTTTATAAATCAGTTTTAACAATTACTGATGAGAAGCGATTTCTGCTTTCTTCAGTTCTTTCACACTCTTGCTTACTTCACGGCGCTCTTTAGAGAGTTCAGCACTGATGATGATGTGGTCGTCAACACGATCTTCGTAATCGCCTTTCATGTTTTCAACGATTTCGACGATCTGATCGTGTGTCATATCAGCTTTGATATAGTCGAGTAGGTTTTCCAATAATTCAACACGCTTACGGTTGTCGCGAATTTTACGGTCGTTGTCCAGAATTTCACGCTTTAGCTTGTTCTTACGACGAGTTTGGCGAACTAGCTCTAGGATAGTGTTCATTGTTTGTCCTTATATGAATCTACAAAACCTAACTGCCTCCCGTTATAGCAGAAACCGGTATTGCCACTCAAGTCACATTTTGAGCAGTTAAACCAAAACCAGCCGCTTCCTTGACTTATTTCAGTTTCACTCAAGAGAGAGCACTTATACATCACAAAATAATGAAAGCTAAAAGTAAGACTTAGTTAAACTTGTGAGGCTATTTCAGTGGCGGTTCAGGTTGTCGAAAATCCTGTGAAAGTCACCACAAAATTCTCATTTTTTTATTTGCAATTAGCTCAATGCTGCCTAATCTTTAATTGACCAGTAGTGTTTGGCATTGAAACAACAGTGACTCTGAATCGCTTCATCTAGCTATACTGTTTTGCAGTCCAACTGGAGCAAAAAGATTCAATTGTTACCTAGGTTAAATAGTATTGGCATATGTACAGATGTAAGTTATTCAGGAGACAACATGTCTAAAGCAACAGGTACCGTTAAGTGGTTCAATGAAGAAAAAGGTTTTGGTTTCATCACACAGGACAACGGCGGTGCTGATGTATTCGTTCATTTCCGTGCGATCACTGGCGACGGTTTCAAAACGCTAGCGGAAGGTCAGAAAGTTAGCTTTGAAACAGAGCAAGGTCCAAAAGGTCTGCAAGCGGCGAACGTAGAAAAGATTTAATTTCTTGTTCACACTTGGACAAAAGGGCTGCTCAGGCCCTTTTTTACTTTCTAGATTAATACTTTACTCCTCTAAAAACACGTTAAACCACAGTAACTGCTCTATTTTCGACCTTTCACTCTAATGTGCCGACAAATTAGTCAAAAAAGCGATAACCTTTTGTTTAACCTTGTCAATGCAGTGGTTTTGCCGCCATCTAAATCACACTTTTCAATATAAATAATTAAATTTTAAAGTATTTGCTTGCCTCCCACCCTCTCGTGTGGCCTAATGTGCTTGGCCTGAAATGCAGACCTATTTATGCAACAAATTGAAATAGAAAACTTCGTTACACCGCTTCATCGAGCGACGTTGTCCTGAAGAGCTCAACATTCTTTTGTCCATAAGTAATTCATTATGATGGCTTAAGTACGCAACAAGCGTTAATTATTTATTTTATTCAGGAGACATCACATGTCTAAAGCAACTGGTATCGTTAAGTGGTTCAACGACGAGAAAGGTTTTGGTTTCATCACTCAAGACAACGGCGGTGCTGACGTATTCGTTCACTTCCGTGCTATCGCTGGTGAAGGCTTCAAATCTCTAGCTGAAGGCCAGAAAGTATCTTTCGACATCGAACAAGGTCAGAAAGGTCCTCAAGCTGCTAACGTTGAGCGCATCTAATTCGCGTTAACGTGAAGAATATTGAAAGGGTGCCCAAGGGCGCCCTTTTTTATTTTCTTATCCCCTCACCTCTATATCTCGTCCTGCCTGCTGAAGCATTTGATACCAAGGCCAATATCAATCAGCCTTGTATTTCTTGATAATCAGCGTCATCAACCTCAAGAGTTCGACGGGTACAGACCGTGGGGCTACCTAGAGCAGCAGTAAACCACAGCCGATAATTGCACCTGAAGCAAACAATGAAATAATACAGAAACCCATAATATCTTTGGCATTTAGTCCCGCGATACTGAGAGCAGGCAAAGCCCAGAAAGGCTGAATCATATTAGTCCAGGCATCGCCCCACGCAATCGCCATCGCTGTCTTGGCTGCTGGGACACCAAGCTCTGCGCCTGCTGGCATCATAATGGGAGCCTGAACGGCCCATTGGCCCCCACCAGATGGCACAAAGAAATTAACGATCCCTGCACTGATGAAGGTAAACAGCGGGAACGTGTGTTCGTTTGAGATACTGACAAACATATCTGACATCGCCCCAGCCAACGAGATGCCCTCAGGGCCTTTAGCAACCATCATTCCCATGATTCCGGCGTAGAAAGGGAACTGCAGTAAAATCCCGGCGGTATTTTTGGTACCTTCGGCTACCGCTTTCAATAATCGTTTAGGCGTTCCATGTAACAGAATGGCAGTAAACAAGAAGATGAAATTCACAATGTTAAGGTTAAGCGCAAAACCGTTCTCGCTGAAATACATCACAATGTAGCTAAATCCCAACAATGCCAGCAAGCGATTCACCCAAGGTGATTGCTCTAGCTTCTCAGCCGGTGTTAAATCTGTGCTTTTTTCCTCTTCCGGGCTCTCATCCAGTGACAAAAGGGCCGGTGAAATAGTCACAACCTGATCCGCTGACGGGTGCATAGAGCGATTCAACAAAGGAATGGTGATCAGCATGGCCAAAAGAATAACAATGTTCATGCTCGAGAAAAGCGTTTCCGCGGTTGAAACCGGTGACAATACCGCACCGGCGGTCACTGCCTCCAAGTTACTTCCCGAGGCAAGCGCTAATGGCACCGAGCCAGAAAGCCCAGCATGCCAGAACAGGAAGCCGGTATAAGCCGATGCTATCAGGAGTCGGTAATCGACGCCTTTGACCTTGGCAGCAAGTTCACGGGCAAAAATAGCCCCGACGACTAGGCCGAACCCCCAGTTAATCCAGCAAGCAATCGCGGAAACGACAGTGACAATCAAAATAGCATGGCCCGGCGTTTTGGCTGTCATCGCAAGGAATGACAAGGCCCGGCGAAACACGGGAGCAGAAGCCATGGCATGACCCGTAACAACAACGAGAGCCATCTGCATAGCAAAAGTCAGCAAAGACCAAAATCCGCCCGAAAAAGCATTGACCATCTGAATCGGGCTTTGTTGAGTTACCGGCATTGCAATAAGGAAGACAGCAAAAGTTAACAATGCAGCGAATAAGAACGGATCAGGCAGATAACGTTGCACCAGTGCGGTACATATCGTTGATAAACGCTGGATTAAGGTTGGTTTTTGATAGGATAGAGTTTCAGTAGCCATTTCCTTCTCCTTTAGAATATGTCTACACGTGATTGGATATAATTGAGTTATTTCTCACCCACCATTGAAGCTTAACCCCAGCTAAATTGACACTTGTAAAAACAGGAAGTCGATTTGCAAATACTGGAAAACTACACCTGAGATATCTGGCTGGGTTAACGGTATTGATGGTTATTTCTTGTTATGGCCAGGGCCTTCCCGCCACCTTAAAATTGACCAAGTCATTAACCCACAGCGAATACGATAATTACCCTCCTTTCATCGTGTTCATTTTTGAGCCAGGGTTATTAAATATAAGACCCCGCTCCCCAGCATTTTACAACGTCGACAAGTTCTCCTAGTTTTTTAACACAACCATTGATGATTAATTGGGATGACCACATGACACGGTCGATATTACCTCTCGCCATAACTACCGTATTTATTTCAATGCCTACGCGATAGAGCCGATCCCAAAAAAAAGTGGCTTTTCTGGCTTTGTTAATATCGGTGCTGGTGGCGTGAGTGTCGAGTCCAATAATCTCGCCAAATTTGGCTCGGTCGACTTAAGCAACAACACCCTGAGATCAATCAATACCAAACCCGACAGCGAAGAGTCGGCCCTGCCAGTTATCGCCGCCGAGCTCGCCTATACCTTTGCTAATAGCCGAACCCAAATTTTCATTGGTAACCAACTGGAAGACTACATCCGTTTCGACTTCTCAACCCTAGCCGGAGTCAGGCAAGAAATTGGCAAGGCTGGCATATTGGGAGCAAGCTTCCTTTACACCCCACTAACCACAGAAGTGTGGGCAGATCCTTTCCTGACCGGCATCCCGAGAACAAAAACAGATCGTTCTGCCAATGGCTATCGCTTGATCTGGGATCGGATGTACGGCACAGGCCTGGAGCTCAGGTATTCCTACCGCGATGTCGATATTGATGATGAACGAAGTGGGGTCTCTCTGGGTTTGGATAACCAAGAGCGGGCTTTACTGAACCGCAACGGGGATGTTCACCGCTTCACCGTGCAGTACACCTTCACATGGGATTCCCCAAGACATCGACTAGTGCCTTCTTTTTCTGTTATCGATCACCAGAGCGATGGCGATGCGATGGCTTACGATGCCTATTCACTAGGGGCAAACTATATCTACTCCATAAACCGCTGGCGCCTCGTCACTAACGTCTATCTCTCTGAGCTTTCATTTGACGAAGTCCACCCTGTCTATGATAGAAAAATAGATAGTAGCCAACTGGGCGCAAGCTTCACTGCGTTTTATGCCAGCCCCTTTGGTTGGAAGAACTGGCTGGCAAACGGTACTGTCGCTTGGTTCGACGACGATAGTGATGTCGATTTCTATGATGCATCAGTCAGCTTGTTCAGTGTTGGCCTGCTCTATCGCTTCTAACTGCCTCATCATGAAATGGAAATGACGCCAGGCAACGATTTTTAATCGTGACCTGGCGTTGACCATGAGGCGGGTTTTTCAAACAAGGAAACCGAAACTACGAAGCGTTTTCCTCACGTATTAATGTGCCGTCGCTCTCAAACTGCCCGTACAGACGCTCGACCACCTGCCAGGCCTCTTCGCCGTGTGCTTGCCTGATATAGTTTTCGACATCTGCACGGATGGTGTCGGCAAAAAACGATGCCGCGAACATCCCTTGGTCAAGGCCGATGATTTTATTGGTAACTTCTCCTTGATCGTTCACCGCATCAAACCAGCCTACCGGGCTGACAATCTGCGGATGACGGCGCTCGACATCGCGTAGCAACTCGATGGCATGATCACGGTTAATCATTGCATACAAAGCGCTGGCATGCGGGGTACCCACCGGCTCTTGAAAACTCCGCCGGCCACGCTGATACGCTTCTGCCATTCCGTCAACCCCATATTCGCTGTAACGGCTATCTATCGTTGCTGACGATGACAGGAAAGGTATGCCGTATTCGGTGCTGTACTCGATCTGCACTGTTGCCATGTCGTCAAACATCTTCGGTACCGGCACCATTGACTGCTCATCAAACCAAACCGATGGCAACATGCCCTGGAAGTAGGCGCCATTCCAGGTCAGCATCGGGTTGATCACCTCCCCATCCCGCGTCACGTACTCGCCGGTGTACAGCCTCATATTAGTAAAAGTAGCTTCGGGGATAGGCTCCTCATCACCATAAGTCAGCACTGCAGCCCACAGCGGTGCCAATCGGCTCTCGTTTGCCTTACGGTCAATCTTGTATTTAACGTAGCCTCGCTGGCCATCGCCTCGATCTTGCCATGCTGCACGCAACAGCTCGCGGTCATTATTTTCCCGATCGTACAGGCCATACCAGCCCTGTTTACTTTCCATGATCAACGTATCAGCACGTTGCGCCAACTGGGCCAAGTCGGGATCTTCATGCTGCCAATATGCCCCCGCTACCGCCGCTAGCGACGATATCAAGTTCGCAGCATCAACAGCAGATGCCACCGAACGGCTATTGAGAGACAGCTCACCTGCGTCAACCTTATACATCCAGATAAACAGACCATTCCATTTCGGGGCGTTTTCCAGCTGACTCAAGACTTCTCCGAGGCGTTGACGCGCTTCTGCCGATCCCGCCCGCTCCATCTCAGTTAATACATTGAGGTACAAGCCAACTGTGGTGCTGTTCACCGCAGGGCGAGGCTCAATAATACCGTTGTCCATCAAGCGAATAAAATCATAGGGCATACCCGACTGGGCATCGACACCAACACCATCCCGGAAGTACTGCAAATTGGTATGAAGCTGTTGTGCAAAGTTTTCAGGGTAATGATGCTCTCCTATATAAACGTCTGTAATCAATGGGGTACTTACATCTTCAACACTCGATGCACATCCACCAAGCATAAAAGTCCCTAGCACCAGCGCTAATACCTTCTTCGTATAAATCAATACAGCCTCACTCTTACCAATAGAATCGTTTCAATAGCAACCTCTGGAATTTAACCTTGAACTATCACATAGTCGAGGAGAGCATTAATTTAAGTTGTTAATAAATATTATATTTTGAATTAGATCACACAGTAGAAACGATAAAACACACCAAGAAGCCTTACTTTTTACTGAAAGTGCCCGCACAGCCCCTCTGAAGGCCGTTTATCTTTAGTCTCGTCTGTATCACTCAACACTTCACCCGCGGGATATCCCGCCACCGGGTGGTATATTGCGGTGTCAAAAACTCCCGTCGCATCGCCCATCTGGGATTGATACCCTGAGCCGCCAGGAACAGACAGTCTCGGCCATAGCGCTGGTTGAGGCTATCAAAGACCTTCATCAATACCGGGTTGGTTGTTGATTCATCGAACAGATCACCCTGTGCATGTTCACCGCTGACCAAATCGATCAGCCCGACCCCGATTTTGTAATAACGTACCCCCGGCGCATAAAGTCGATCGAGCAGTGACGCGACCGCTTTGGTAATAGCCGCACTGTCATCGGTTGGATAGGCAAAGCGGTAAACCTGTTTAAAGCTCTGTGGCCGTTCGTCATAGGGCGAGTTCGAAGCAAACACCATCATCACACGCACCAGAGAACGTTGCTTTCTCAGCTTCTCTGCCGCAATACCGGCATGCTTGCACAGGGCTTGGCGCAGGCTGTCGGGGCACGTGATACGCTCGCCGACACTGCGGGTAGAGAAGATCTGTTTCTTGTCAGCCTTTGCCTGATCCCACCCCTTGCACACCTCGCCATTAAGCTCGCGCACGGTGCGTTCAACCTCGACATTGAATGACTTCCTCGCAAGCCCCGGCTTCATCGCGGCGAGCTGCAATGCAGTATTGATCCCCATGAACTCCAGCCGCTTGGCAATCCGTCGGCCAATCCCCCATACCTCGGAGGTTTTCATCTGCGCCAATATTGCCTGTCGTTGGGCTTTGGTGGCTATCACACACACCCCTTGGTAACCCTCAATCTTCTTTGCCGCATGATTGGCTACCTTGGCAAGGGTCAAGGTCGTGCCGATACCGACACAGACCGGCAACCGGCACTCCCGCCACACCGCCCGCCTTAACAGCTGTGCATGGTGGGATAAATCGGGTATCGCTTGCTGGCACTGGTGGAATGCCAGAAAGGATTCATCAATGGAATACACATGCTGCTCGGGGGCAAAACGGCCAATCACCTCCATCATCTTGGCAGACAGATCGCCATAGAGTTCATAGTTCGACGAACAAGCAATCACGCCTTTGGCCTCGCACCAACCGCGCATTTTAAAATAGGCTTTGAACTTCTCGACCCCGGCCTCTTTTGCCAGCCGATTGGCCGCGACAATACAACCGTCGTTGTTCGACAGGACCACCATCGGCCTGTTGCGCCAGTCAGGCCGAAATACCTGCTCGGCCGAGCAATAGAATGAATTGGCATCTACCAATGCGAACATAGCCGCCTCCTTCTAAGTGCTATCAAGCTTCTACTCACTAGCTCCAAAACCATCTGCCCCGCACCTAACGATTATCAGCAAAAATCTGACTCTGGCGGTGGCAGCGAATCGAGCGTGTTACCACCCCCTCCAATGTGAATTGATCGTGCTGCGAGACATACACGGGCATATACCCGGAGGCCGCAGAGAGCAGACGGCGTCGTTTGGTGTCAATGAGCTTACAGACAAACTCACCATTGAGGTTCGCCACCACCACATCGTGATCCTTCACCGTGATATGACGGTCGACAATCAGCACATCGCCATCATAGATGCCCACACCTTCCATGCTCCGGCCTTGCGCCAAACCGATGTAAGTCGCACTCGGGTGATCTACCAGCAGTTCGTCGAGCGACAGCGGAAGCTGCAGGTAATCCGTCGCAGGACTCTCGAACCCGGAGATCCCCGCACTGGCATAAAATGGAATAAAGTTCATAATTCACGAGACACTGTTTATTTATACAGTATTATTGTTATCCCAGACTCAGCACGGGTCAAGATGCACCTTGATCAATAGCCGCTTTTGTAAGCATGCGCGAGGTACAACACTGCAGACGCCTCCCCCAAAGCCAAACAGTCGCAAACCTCTGCAACAGCCCCAGTGGCCAGCACCGCCAACGATATATTGTCCCCGCTGTAATAACATGTAATACGATTTCACCAAGCAAAGCCTATTATTTCCCATGTAACATTTAATACTAATTCGCTGCCATATTTAGGTTGAGCTATCAAACCAATTATTGATAGCTCACACTGATTAAAAATAATAAAGGAATACATTATGAACAAAATTATCAAACTAAGTTATGAAGGAAAAGATTTCGGCTACATGGGAATGAAGAAAAATGGCAATATGCATGTATTCTATGGTGGAGCTGATAAGTCAGATGCCGTTGAATTTAAACAAGTTGAATACCCTAAACGATCCAATGCTTATTATTATGAAGTGGTGAAAGTTAACAAACACTATTTAGACATCAAAGCAACCAGCTCCGTTTTATTTGCCGACAAACCAAGTATTTCTTTGGCAATGTCATCAATCGTAGCCTGGGAAGAAGTTGATGGCGAGTTACACGCTATTATTAGTGGTAAAGATACCACAAAAGCCGTAAGCCGAAGCGCCGCCGACCCTGATAGTACGACACTGTACGGCAACTTAACCTTTGGTGACGGAAATGCCTGTAAAGTTAAGATCTTAGATGCAGAAAAGGTCAGCTAACATCAATCCAGATCAAGTGTCAATTGAATCGTGTGGGTTTTCAGGATAATCCCTGACAAACCCATATGATTAAATTCATAGCAGTATATTAATAATCCCAATAAAAAGATGACCTATCTTTTATACATTCAAACTTTTATTGAATTTGTTATATTGAGGGAGTAATCCATGTTTACAGGGAAAGGAAACTCATCAAGAAATATATCCATACTGTTTTTTATCTTATGTACTTTCATCTTTATAGAAAAATCAGTAGCCAAAGATAAAATATCAGATATTAGCGATTTAAACCTAAATGATATTGCATACCTTTGGCCAACACCAAAGAGCCAAGACGATGTTAATGCATTAATTAGTGCTGATTTTTTAATAAATGATGGTGAATTATGGCCTGAAGAAAAATTCAATGATGTCATTCACTTTGCAGAAAATAAAGTCAATGGTAAAGATGCTAGCGGAAATATCGTCAAAATCTCTTTTGTCAGCGGCGTTGGCGTATTTGAAGGCCAATTAAGAAAAAGAAAAAGCTGGAAAGTGGTTGGGTTTCGGGTAGATCCCTCAGCCCCGAGTGCATCTCCCGAGAGCATTGAACAATGGGGCAGCATCCCACAAATTCGCCTCGTGCTACAGCCGGTGACAGTAAACGAATCCGGTGTTGTTACCATTCATGATATGACGGCCCACCTCCCCTTCAATTTCGTCCTCAACACCACATGGCCATTCCAGCCAGATAAAATCGCCTTTGAAAAGATCCTCAACGATTTACTCACCCTGAAAAAATCACAACAACAAATGCAGGCGTCTAGTCAGCTGGAAGGTCCACTAAACGTCAATAGCAACCTATTGACTAAGAACTTTGCAGATCAAGTAAAAGCATTCCTGCATGACAACTTGTCCGCCAGCAGACTTGAGTTCATCTCTTTCATGGGGACGGCAAATTCAGATCAATGGATTTTCTTCAACTTAGCCAGCAATGCCCTGTCACCTAATTCACAACTGCTGCATGTAAAGCCAAGCTCTACCAGTGGATTCGTGGGTAATCGGATTGGCAACAACGTCAACCAGAACTTTGATAACTGTAATGGCATTAGTACCGCTGTGCTATTCAACAACGGTATTGATACTGAACTTGGCAATACTGTTCAGTGTGTTGACTCTGCTGCTACAAGCCCGGCTCTACCAAAACTACAAGATATTCCCAATATTATCGCCAACCCAGTCAACAGCAATGTAATGAATACAGACTGTGTCAGCTGTCATACCGAGTCGACACGAAGAAGCATTCTAAAACTGACCACGGTTAGCGCTGATCAGCTCCAGCTACCCGAATTTGAGCCTTACGTTATGGACGACTTATTACCCAAAGACAAATGGAATGTAAGAAACTTTGGTTGGTTCACTAAAGATGTACTCACTGATCCAAAACCAATTATCAGTACGAGAGCAGCGAATGAAACGGCTAGCTCACTGAAATTTATCAAAGAGCACTACGCGAATTAGAGGCTAAGCCTTATTCATTCTAAACCCATGCCATAGCGGCAAAAAATACGACAAGGAAAAGGTTATGACTGAGCAAGTATCACACCCATTAACTTTGGTGATGAACATTAAATCACCAGCAGATGCGCAACAGCTAAAAGAAGTCCTGGATGGATTTGAAAATATGCCAGAAGGCAAAAACCCCATCAATGTCGCGCTGACAAAGATTGGTACCGTACACTTTGCCCGTTTCGTGTTTTTAAGTGAGCTACAACTCGCGGTAATCACCAGTTACGATGGAGAGTTTGCCCGTTATATCCAAGATTTCACGAACGAGATTGGCGATATATTTAATACCCTTCTCTCCCACATGGCAGATGCCCCACCACTACCGGTACAGAATAACCTCAAGGAATTTATGCTGTACGTACAAAACAATGATCGCTCATACGTAAACGGCGAACTGCAACCGCTTTATAGTGCTTATCCATCGTTGACAGTTGCTGATATTCTCAGCAATGCTGAGAAAAGTGCTCTGCAAAAAGCAGGATAACGACTTTCAGGTATAGCGGTTTGATGTCGCTATACCTGTATTTTTCATCTCGGGGTATCAATTTTTCTACTTCCCTTACTCCACTAACGCTATTGGCCCGTTAATACCTATCTGTTTTTGCCAGTTAGCTGACAATTTCTCTGCTGCGCCGCTAGTCGTCTTCCATTTGTTTATAGGCTTTTCTTACATCTGGATGGTTCTGCAAGGCTTTGAGCATTCGGCGGCGATAGAGCCAGTTGATAACGGCAGTAAACAAGGTGGCAGCAATAGATACCACCACACCAGTTTCATTGATGGATAAGCCAGACACCACGCCGGTAAAACCCGCCCAGAGATAGGCAAACCATCCGATCATCTTCTCTCTCATAGGCGAATTTCAGTTATAAAAAAACCGCCAGAAAGGCGGTTGGGATTAGAAGTATGAAGCGCTAAAACGACAAAACCCCGCCGTGATGGCGAGGTTTTGCAATGCGGTAAATATGCATCGTTTTAGGTCGAGTGTCAATGGTCAGGTTAGAATTCGTACTGATAAGTAGGCATTATCGTTTCTCCCCCATAAGTACAATGCTCTGATTTTAATGAAAAAATATTGATTACCCGTGATTAGTGCCGAATAATAAGGCATAATTATAAAAGGATATAAAAAATCACATCAATTAGATAAATATTGTATGAATAGTGAAATTATTAATGCATTAAAAAATGCCAAAATGACAACATACTGTCTAGATGAAGATCAAATTATTAGCCAAAGTGAATGGATTGAAAGAGCATATACTAAATGTAAGTCGTTAGCAGTGTTCTTTAATACTAAGTTTTATATTTTACACAACGACACATTCAATGGTGCCGCTTTTTACAAGCCAAAATTTATCGCTTTAAATTTTGGTGTATTCGATCTATCTCAAAAAATGGCGCACATCATCACAAACTACTTAGTTCACGATATAACACCAAATATAAAACCCAATAAAAACCCAAATAGAAAAGCATACTATGACATATTCTTTTCTCTACCAAACATGGTTGACGCAAACAAAAAAACAATTAAAGAAAATAGCCTTGCCAACAATTATTATGAGCAAATAGCTAGTATATTTACATTATTTACAATGTTTCACGAGTTAGGCCATATAAATCACAATCATGGAGCCAGAAATATAAATCATTTCTGTGATGGATTCGACTCATCAACAAGTTCATTGTCTTCTGAAAATGCACTTGATAGTCAAACACGAGAAGTTATATGCGATCTTTATGCATTCGAATGCCTTGTGAAATCTCATGTATTACCTATGAAAAAAGAATTATCATATAATAAAGAAGAATTTATTAAATACCTAACAGATCATTTAACATTCATTTCATTGTATTTTTATTTCTTATCTCCAAATTTAAATAATGATGGTTACAAGCATGCAAGCCATCCACCTACGGCATTCAGAATATTTTCAATATATAAATATTTTCAAAGCGATGAAACGATAAACATATCTAAAATTGAAAAAGAGCTTATTATTTCATCATCTAGTGAAAATTTAAGAAAAATTCTAATCAATATATTCTCTGACAGTGCATCTAATAACTGGCATACTTGGTTTACTGATAGTGAACTTGCTGCTTGGCATAACGAAATTTATAACAGAACACCTAATTGGTATTTGTTTGAAAAATAATAACAAGTAAAAAATTGATTTAAACATATAAATAAAGCCAAAAAATGGAGTATATAATGGCATTTGTTGAACCCATAACTATCAAAGAAGCAATAGATAATGTTCATAAAAAAAATTATCTTCTTCCTGCAATTCAAAGAGAGTTTGTTTGGAGTACATATCAAATTGAACGTCTTTTTGACTCATTGATGAGAGACTATCCTATTAGCTCATTTTTATTTTGGGAAGTTGAAAGAGAGAATATAAGTAATTATCAGTTTTATGAATTCGTTCGTGAATACCACGAAAGAGATAACACACATAACCCTAAAGCCAGTATAAATGGGGAGAGTGGTATTACTGCTATTCTAGATGGACAACAGCGCCTTACATCTTTATATATTGGTCTTAAAGGTACATACTCGTATAAGCTTCCAAGAAAACGATGGGATAACAATTCCGCTTTTCCAAAACGCAAGTTATACTTGAACTTAATTTCTCCATCTAAAGATAACGATTTAGTCTATGATTTCAGATTCTTAACCGAAAGTGAAAGTCAGCATGCTAATGAGGACAACTTCTGGTTTCCCGTTGGAAAAATATTAGACCTTGAAAAACCAGTTGAAATAAACAAATATTTGATAAAAAAACAACTACTAACATTAAAAGAGTGTAAATCTGAATTTGCCAATGACACTTTATACAAACTATGGGAAATCATTCACAAGAATAAATCGATAAATTTCTTCCTTGAAAAGGATGAAAGTCTTGATAAAGTCCTAAATATTTTTATAAGAATAAATAGCGGTGGAACTCAATTAAATTACTCAGATTTATTACTATCTATTGCTACCGCACAGTGGAAAGAAAAAGATGCAAGAGAAGAGATCACATCTTTTGTAGATGAAATAAACACTATTGGTGATGGATATAACATTAATAAAGACTTTGTATTGAAGAGCTGTCTAGTACTCTCTGGCTTTAAAGATATTGCATTCAAAGTTGATAACTTTAATCAAGAAAATATGCAGATCATTGAAGATAAATGGGAAGGAATAACTAAATCTATAAGAGCAGCTTTTATTTTACTTTCAAACTATGGCTATCACAGAGATACATTAACATCAAACAACGCTATAATTCCGATTGCAGCATACTTGTACCTGATTGACTCGCCGGATAATTTCCCTGAATCAAATAAATATAAACATGACAGAGACTTAATATTTAAGTGGCTTGTAATGGTTCTACTGAAAAGAACATTTAGTGGACAACCGGATAATATATTAAGACCTATTCGCGAGGTTATAAATAAGTCAGAAGGTCAGTTCCCCTTTGATGAAATAATCAACAAATTAAAAGGAAGTACAAAGTCGATATCTTTCGATGATGACGAAATAGACAATTTATTATATTACCAATACGGGCAGTCTTATACATATTCTGTTCTTGCATTTATATATCCATCACTTGATTTCAAAAATAAATTTCATCAAGATCATATTTTCCCTAAAAAACTCTTCACAGCAAAAAGGTTAAGGAAACATGGAATTAAAGATGAAGATATTGAATTTTATCTTGATAATTATAATTACTTAGCTAACTTACAATTACTGGAAGGTATACCTAATCAAGAAAAATCAGGTAAAGACTTCAAGTCTTGGTTACTAGAAACATATCCGAATGAAGAAGATAGAAAAGTATACATGCAAAGACACTATATCCCTGATGTAGATCTATCTCTTGAAAACTTTCGACAGTTCATAGTAGAACGAGAAAAACTCATTACAGCAGAGTTTAAAAAGTTACTCTAAAACTACAAATCGAGTAGGAGGAGGCCTCACGGCCTCCGTCCTCTCACACCACCGTACAAGCGTGGGTCGCATACGGCGGTTCCGAATATATTTTCAGTGACTCATACCCATCTCTCAATGAGTACATGCCC
>NZ_PYME01000034.1:0-64137 GCF_003025515.1 Photobacterium gaetbulicola
CTGAGCTAGTGTCGCATGTCACTGTTAGGCACAATGAAAGCCATAAATCTGGAGCGACACACGAGGTTCGAACTCGTGACCTCAACCTTGGCAAGGTTGCGCTCTACCAACTGAGCTAGTGTCGCATGTCACTGTTAGGCACAATGAAAGCCATAAATCTGGAGCGACACACGAGGTTCGAACTCGTGACCTCAACCTTGGCAAGGTTGCGCTCTACCAACTGAGCTAGTGTCGCATTTTCTCAAAAGAGAATTGGTTGCGGGGGCCGGATTTGAACCGACGACCTTCGGGTTATGAGCCCGACGAGCTACCAAGCTGCTCCACCCCGCGTCCGTATTATATTGAAAGGCAAACCAAACTAAGAATTGCCTTTCGAGGCTGCGCATTATACGAGGAAATGAGACGGATGCAATAGATCTCAAAAAAAATTTGATATTTCCCATCCAACCGTCTATTTCCTCGTCAAATTTTCATGATCTGCTCACGATAGTAGCGCAATTCGGCGATCGAGTCGCGAATATCATCCAACGCTAAGTGGCTGCCCTTCTTGCTAAAACCATCTAACACCTCTGGTTTCCAGCGGCGCGTCAGCTCCTTAAGGGTACTGACATCCAAATAGCGGTAATGGAAATACTGCTCCAACTCAGGCATGTGCTTATAGAGAAAACGACGATCCTGACCAATACTATTACCACAAATAGGTGATGCCCCTTTCGGAACCCACTGCTCCAGGAAGGCGATGGTCTGGCGTACCGCTTCGTCTTCGCTAACCAGGCTCTTACGGATCCGCTCAACCAAACCGCTGTTGGTATGGGTGGTGGTGCACCATTCATCCATCTTGGTCAATTCAGCTTCAGGCTGGTGAATCGCCAGTACCGGTCCCTCAGCCAGGACATTGAGCTGCGCATCGGTCACAATTGTCGCAATTTCAATGATTTTATGGGTTTCGGGATCCAACCCAGTCATTTCTAAGTCGATCCAAATAAGGTTCTGATCGCTGATCATCATCGGATATTGCCTATTCTATGAGTAAACCATGTATGATAATACCAAACTAGCGCCGTTGCCGAGGCTACCACTATAGGTTTTCGGCTGGCGACACATTGGTATATTACCGTAAGCCAACTTAACTGAACGATATTCTTGTGGCAAAAAAGAAAAAGCTTACTAAAGGTCAGAGCCGCCGCGTGCGCTCTAACCAAAACAAACGACTGAAGCGCGAAAAAGATGATGTCCAGTGGGATGAAACCCTGCTGGAGTCTGCTCGTGAAGGCTTGGTGATCACCCGATTCGGCCAGCATGCCGATGTCGAAGATCCGGAAACCGGGATCATTCATCGCTGCAACCTGCGCCGGAGTATCCAGAGCCTAGTCTCTGGCGACCGCGTTGTCTGGCGTCCGGGCGTTGAGGCGCTGCAGGGCATTGCCGGGGTGGTAGAAGCCGTTCATGAGCGCGAGTCGATGCTGACCCGTCCCGATTACTATGATGGCGTCAAAGCCGTGGCGGCCAACGTCAACCAGATCATTATCGTATCGGCGGTATTGCCCGAGCTATCACTCAATATTATTGACCGCTACCTGATCGCAGCCGAAACGGTAGGGATCCCACCGCTGATCGTGCTCAACAAAGTCGATCTACTTGAAGCGGACGATCGCAAACAGGTCGAAGAGACCCTGTCGCTGTATCAAGAAATTGGCTACGAAGTACGCCTGGTCAGCTCAGAGACCGGTGAAGGCCTAGATGGCTTGCGCGAAGATCTCAAAGGTCATATCAGCATCTTTGCCGGCCAGTCTGGTGTCGGTAAGTCGAGCCTGGTCAACGCCCTGATGCCAGAAGTAGACGCCGAAGTGGGGGATGTGTCAGAGAACTCTGGCCTTGGTCAGCATACCACCACCGCCGCGCGCTTATATCACTTCCCTGATGGGGGCGATCTGATCGACTCACCGGGGGTACGAGAGTTTGGCCTTTGGCACCTTGAGCCGGAGCAGGTGACCGAAGCGTTTGTTGAGTTCCGCGATTACCTGGGCGGCTGTAAGTTCCGTGACTGCAAACACGGCAATGATCCGGGCTGCATCATTCGCGAAGCTGTCGAGGAGGGTAAGATCCATCAGGCCCGTTACGACAGCTACCACAAAATCATCGACAGCATGTCGGAGAATGTCGCCAACCGGCAGTTCTCGCGCAATAAGCCTGATTGATAGCTGGCGGCTCCCTTTATGTAGGGAGCCGCAACCACGACAGCAAGTAACTGACTTTACCCGGTAAGTTAGGTATTATGACGAGCCAAAGTTATAATTACGTAACCACCTTGTTGAAAGACTCACTGTTTCTGGACGATACCGTGCACGACAATTTCAAAATCGGCTTGCAGTACTGCGCGCCAAAGCAAACCCTGACTCAGCTCGCTGGCAAACTTGCCTCCCTGAAGGCTGGCAAACTCACTACCGCGGTGATCCGTTGGTTCATCCGCCAGTACGGCATTGATATGAATGAAGCACGTAACCCTGATCCGGCGGCTTACGATACCTTCAACGACTTCTTTGTCCGTGAACTCAAAGACGGCGCCCGCCCAATCGATGACACTGCCACGGTTATCTGCCATCCGGCCGATGCCTGTGTCAGCCAGTTGGGCCCAATCACCGGTGGCGAGCTTATCCAGGCAAAAGGCCACACCTATGAAGCCGTAGAGCTACTAGGTGGCGACCAGACCCTGGCCGAAGAGTTCCTGGACGGCCACTTTGCCACACTGTACCTGTCCCCTAAAGACTACCACCGCGTCCACATGCCGTGTGACGGCATCCTGCGCCATATGGTCTACATTCCGGGCGAGCTGTTCTCGGTCAACCCACTAACGGCAAAAAATGTACCGAACCTGTTTGCCCGCAACGAGCGTGTAGTGTGTATTTTCGATACCGAATTTGGCCCGATGGCCCAAGTGCTGGTCGGTGCAACCATTGTCGGCAGTATTGAAACGGTGTGGGCCGGCACCATTACCCCACCGCGCAGCCCGGAAATCCACCGCTGGAACTACCCTGCCGAGGGAGAGCAGGCCATCACTCTCAAGAAAGGGGAGGAGATGGGCCGCTTCAAGCTAGGCTCGACAGTGATCAACCTATTCCCGAAAAATGCCATCGAGTTTGTCGACGGTCTGGAAGCCGGTGTCCCGACCAAAATGGGCAGCGCCTACGCAACGCGCGTTTCCGGTGAGCAATAATAAGTCTAAACGGTTAACATTTTTGAACAAAAAGGGCCTTCGACGGCCCTTTTTTTATGCAAAAAATTGACCATATCGAGGAAAATATCACCACCCAAATAGTATGCTGGGCTCAGTCAATAATATAAGCAAACCAACATACTATGAAAAAAATCTCTGTCTCCCAGCTCGTAAAACTGCTGGTCGCATTCGTGATCCCGCTCGG
Organism: Photobacterium gaetbulicola; assembly: GCF_003025515.1. Lineage (NCBI taxonomy): Bacteria > Pseudomonadati > Pseudomonadota > Gammaproteobacteria > Vibrionales > Vibrionaceae > Photobacterium > Photobacterium gaetbulicola. The sequence continues at coordinate 3,420 of NZ_PYME01000034.1, forward strand.
GATACTGATGCTGCCTATCGATGCCATTCCAATTGCTGAATTAACCGTTTCCCAACATCGCCTGCTGGCCATCTTCGCCCTGGCCGCCCTGTTATGGGTACTCGAGCCCGTTCCCGTCTTTGCCACCTCGATCCTGATCATTACCTCACAACTGATCATGATCTCCGACAGCGGGCTGCATACCTTCCGTACCCCCCCCGCCGGGCACGAGATGGGGGAAGTGCTCAAGTACACCGATATCCTCGGCTCGTTCTCATCCCCTATCATTATCCTGTTCATGGGGGGATTTGCCCTGGCGATTGCCGCCTCCAAGTATGAACTGGACAACAATCTAGCACGGGTTCTACTCAGGCCGTTTGGCACCCAGCCGAAATACATCATGCTCGGCCTGATGCTGATCACTGCGGTGTTCTCGATGTTCATGTCCAACACCGCTACCACCGTGATGATGCTAGCCTTATTGGCCCCTATCGTGGCCTCCGTGCCGAAAGGGGATATCGGTATCAAGGCCTTGGTACTGTGTATCCCGATCGCCGCCAACACTGGCGGGATCGCGACACCAATCGGCACCCCACCAAACGCCATCGCCCTGCAGTATTTAACTGGCGAGAACGCCATCAGCTTCCTGGGCTGGATGATGATCGGCCTGCCATTTGTGATCCTTCAGTTGGCCTTTGCCTGGTGGTTGCTGCAGAAAATGTTCCCATCAACCCAGACCCACATGCAGCTCGAACTCAACGGTCAGTTCCAGAAAAGCTGGCAGGCCATTGTGGTGTACATTACCTTCGCCTTGACCATTCTGCTCTGGATGACCAGCTCACTCCACGGCATGAATGTCTATGTCGTCTCGATTATCCCGTTGGCGGTGTTCACCTTAACTGGGATCATGGGCAAAGACGAAATCAAGTTGATCAACTGGGAAGTACTGTGGCTGGTTGCCGGTGGTATCGCTATCGGTTTGGCGCTGGATAAGACTGGCCTGGCTCGTGCCCTGGCTCATGCGGTGGACTACGACGCGCTCTCGCCGATTGCGGTGGTACTGACTCTGTCGGTTATCTGTTGGCTGATGGCAAACTTCATGTCCAACACAGCGACGGCTAACCTGTTGATCCCTATTGCTGCTGCAGTAGCAGCATCGATGGAGAGCCTGGCATCACTAGGCGGCCTGCAGGGCGTGCTGGTCGTCGTGGCCTTCTCGGCCTCGCTCGGTATGATCCTACCGGTATCGACGCCACCGAACTCCCTCGCCTACTCAACGGGACTCATCGAAAGCAAAGACATGGCCAAAACCGGTCTGATCATCGGCGTGGTCGGCCTTGCTGTAGTCTATCTCGGCGCGATGGTACTTACCTGACGAATGCCCGCTTCGGCAGTATGAAGGCGGCATATGCCGCCTTCTCACAACCTGACGACTTTGAAGCATCAGGAGCACATTTCTGTTAACACGATCACTTTATTTCCGTCAATTATCCATGATGATATTTCACCTTCCGCCAAGGGGGTTTTCGCTTTACCCAAGGCTCACATCGCTCCACTAACCACACCGGAAATGCCACCTCAATAACACCAATATTAGGCAGCCGAGAGAGATAACCATGAAGCTAACGATCAAACACAAGATACAACTGGCGATTGCAGTGATTATCGCCACCGTCAGTGCCGTCCAGGCCTGGATTTCCATCTCCCAGCTCAGGCAGGAAACCTACACGGCCATCAATAACCAGATGCGTGATATTGCCCAGGGCACCAGCAGCAATATCAGTGACTGGCTCGCCATCCGCAGCGATATGATGCTGGCCAACGAAAGCCTGATCGCCAATCAGGACAATGTCGATCGCGAGCTATTGCTGACCAAGCGGGCTGGGCAATTCCTGTCGGTCTACGCCGGGTTCAATGACGGCACGATTGCCTATGGTGACAAAACCGAGGATTGGCCTGATGGGTATGATCCGCGCACCCGCCCTTGGTACCAGGATGCCATGCGCCAAAATGGTCTGATCCTGACCGAGCCCTACGAGGATTTCGATGGTAGCATGGTCGTCAGCTTTGCTAAGGCCTTTGCGGGGGAGCACCGCGGCGTACTGGCGGCGGATCTGACCATCACCGATATCATCAACCAGGTCCTTAACCTGCAACTGGACAACAACGGTTTTGCCTTCTTGGTTGACGGTAACAACAATATCGTCGCCTACCGCGATGAGTCACTCAGCCAACAGCCGCTCAGCCAGCTCGATAACGAGTTAACCCCACAGCTGTTGCAGCGGTTGATCGCCAGCCCAACCATCCACACTTTCCATCTCGACAGCGACGGCAACGACAAGTTGATCTACGCCACCCCTATCGCAGGTACCGATTGGACCTTGGCCCTGGTGGAAGACAAGAACCTGGCTTTTGCCTCCATCGGCGAGCAGATCACCTTTATCCTGCTGGCTTCTGTCGGTCTGTATATTGTCATTTCGGCAATCGCGACTCTGATTATCAACAACCTGCTTCGCCCGCTATCACGCCTCAATGAATCGGTAGCCCAACTGGCGGAAGGCCAAGGCGATCTGACCCAGCGTATTGATATTGAAAGGATGGATGAAATTGGTGTCTTGGCCGATAACATGAACCGCTTTCTTGGCCAGCTACAGACCATGATCAAAGGCGTGGTCACCCAATCCGATCGTCTCGGAGAGCAAGCTGAGCTATCAGCCCAACAAACTGTGCAAGCCAACCAGAAGGTCAACGAGCAGCAAAACGACATCAACCAGATTGCCACCGCGATCCATGAGATGTCAGCCACCTCCGCCGAAGTGGCCAGCCATGCTGAAATGACGGCGGCTGCGGCTCAGGCGTCCACCAGCTCTTGCGAACAGGGACAGGAAGTGATCAGCCAAAACCGCAATGCCATTACCTCGCTGGCCACACAGGTACAAGATGCAGCCAGCGTGATCCACGAACTGGAAAATAATGCCCAGAACATCAATCAAATTCTGTCGACTATCCAAGGCATTGCCGAGCAGACCAATCTGCTGGCACTCAACGCCGCCATTGAGGCCGCCCGGGCGGGCGAGCAAGGACGCGGCTTTGCTGTTGTTGCCGATGAAGTGCGAGTGTTGAGCCAGCGCACCCATGATTCGACGGAGGAAATCCGCGCGATGATCGAAACCCTGCAGCAAAACACCCGCCAGGCCGTCGACAGTATGCAGGCCAGCACCAATCTGGCCGGTGAAAGTGTGGGGTTTGCCGAAGCCGCCAGCGATAGCCTGAGCCAAATCACCCAGGCGATCAGTGAAATCTCGGATATGGCAACCCAAATTGCCAGCGCCGCCGAAGAGCAGCGTGCCGTCAGCGAAGACATCAGCCGTAACACCCAGGCCATCAAAGATGTGTCCGATCACCTGTCGGTCCAAACTGATGCCGTGACCGAAAGTGCCAAGGAAATGCATGCCACCGCCGCGAGCATGTGCCGTGATGTATCGCGCTTTAGGGTCTGATGTCCCCCGGTATTGTTCTTACTTTCCAAAGCCGCCCTGCCGGGTGGCTTTCTTTTTGCCTGTTACCTCGCAAATCCAAAAAATAGGTTTTCATTTCCCCTCCGCTTTTTTCTCCATTACTGGATATGGCTGCCAATTCCGACGCCTTCCCCTCCACAGTCGCCCGCAACCACTACACTATGCACGGAGGCGAATTAAACAGAACATACAGCGAGGATCGAACATGAAACCATGGCCTTTCAAAGCCCTACTGCTCACCATGGCGGCGGCATCACTGACCAATGCCCAAGCGGCGGACTGGAGCTATACGGGAGAGCACGGCGTTGATCACTGGGGCAAACACTTTACCACCTGCGGCGAGGGAGCCAACCAGACCCCGATCGATATCAAGCGTACCATCAAGGCGGAGCTGGCCCCGCTGCATATCGACTACCAGGGCAAGGTCCGTGAGGTGATCAACAACGGCCATACCGTGCAGGCCAATGTCGAGGGCAAGAACCAGTTGATCATCGACGGCCAAACCTTCGATCTCCAGCAGTTCCACTTCCATACCCCGTCGGAAAACTTTATTGCCGGCAAGCAATTCCCGCTTGAGGTGCATTTTGTCCATGCCAATGCCGAGGGCCAACTGGCAGTGGTCGCCGCGATGTTCAAGACAGGTCCTAGGGGCAACGAGGCTTTCGATGGCCTGCTGGCAACCGTTCCCGAAAAAAACCAAACCGTACCACTCGACAACGTCCTGAACCCGGCGGATCTGCTGCCGAGGGAGCGTGAGTATTACCGCTTCAGCGGCTCGCTGACCACCCCACCGTGCAGCGAAGGGGTGCGCTGGTTTGTCATGCGTGAAGCCCAAACCAGTAGCGCGCAGCAAATCGACAGCTTGCACAACGTTATGGGCGACAATGCCCGCCCGCTGCAGCCGCTCAATGCCCGGGTTGTGCTGGAATAAACGCCTAACCTTGGTGCATTGCCACGATAACCGGCGCTGTTGCGGCTACACACTCGTCAGCGCCCCCTGCCGCAGCGTGGCTCGGGGCTCTCATGGCGGAGCTGGGAACTAGGTTGATACTGATACCACCAACCGCAAGTGATAACCATTTGCATTTAAAGTGTGATTTGATTATGATTTGACCTGTTTGGTTAAGGCGCCTTGGAATCCTACCCTGCGACAACGCCAAAACAAGAGAGATACGATAACACTCGCAATACTGGCTGTTCCCCCAGCTTTGGCCGCGGCAGCGATACCCTCCTGCCACCAGATATATGAACCTTTTCTGCCTGCAGAAACAAACCACGCGGCAATCTTGCCGCGCGGTTCATTGGTCTGGCTGTTCGCAAAACAGCTAGGATATGCAGCCCAGCCTCAAGATCAGCATTTAGGCTATGGTGATCGGAAACGCACTGACTTGATCAATATGATCCACGCCCAGCGACAGCATGATCAAACGATCCACGCCCAAAGCGACTCCAGCACAATCCGGGAACCCGGCACGCAATGCCGACACCAAGTGCATGTCGATTGGCTGGGGTGCCAGTCCCATTTTCTCGCGCTTACGGTTATCTTCTTCGAATCGGGACAGCTGCTCGTCGCCATCGGACAGCTCGTGGAAGCCATTGGCCAGCTCAACGCCCTTGAAGTACACCTCAAAGCGCTCGGCAACCCGACTGTCCTGCGGGTTGATCTGGGCCAGTGCCGCCTGAGAAGCCGGGAAGTCATAGACAAAGACCGGGCTTTGCTGGCCAATGTTCGGCTCGACACCCACACTGAACAGCAACTGCAACAAGGTATCGCGGTCCTGCTCGGGCTCGGCGATATCGGCCAGCCCCAACCCAGCAGCGACAACCTTCAGATCAGCCATACTTCCTTCCAGCGGGCAGACGCCCAGCACCTCAACAAAGGCTTGCTGGTAGGTCATTCGCTCGGCGGCATCACATTTCAGTACCAATTGCAGCAAGTCATCCATCTCGTCCATCAGTGCATGGTGATCGAAGCCCGGGCGGTACCACTCCAGCATGGTGAATTCCGGGTTGTGGAAACGCCCCGACTCTTCATTACGGAATGACTTACAAATCTGATAGATAGGCCCGCTTCCAGCCGCCAGCAAGCGCTTCATGTGGAACTCAGGACTGGTCATCAGGTATAGCTGCTGACCGTCGGCATAACCCGGGCCGACAAAGGTCGTCTGGAAGGTGTGAAGATGGATGTCGGTCACCGTTGCCTGGCTCATCGCCGGGGTATCGACTTCCATCACCTCACGCAGAGCGAAGAAATCGCGGATCGTCGCCAGGATCGCCGCTCGTTGCTTGAGGCGGCCAAGAGGGGCTGTTGGTTGCCAATGGGTAGTCATAGCCTGAAAAATGGTTGGGTGGATTGAAGGGCTATTTTACCCCATTCCCCGCCGGCTCACAGCGCTATTCGCTCCAGTAGACGGGCAAGCCGTTAGAGGGTGAATGGAATATGACATATTATGAAAAACCCTGTTCAACGGGCTATCAAATCATTCGCAAAACAATCGATAACAAGAAACACCACCACAACAAAATAACCACAAAAGTCGCATTAAAACAACATTCACCGCCAAAGCAAACATTTACCCGCTCAATAACCTGTTCTTTATTAGCTACTTAGCAAGTATACCCGAAACACGCCATTAATGAGCCAGAAACAAATAACACATTTCATTTCGTTTAATTAACAACCATAAAACATTACAAATTGTGACAATTATCACACTTTATGTAATCCCCTTATACTTTTGGGCTATTTCATTTAAAAAGCTGCGTCTAAATCAAATTTTCTATCGATATTGTTTCATAGAATGCCTTTAGGATTTCAAGGTTAAGTACGCTCAGGCGTACTTTTTTAAATTTTATCGTCTTACCTCCGGAGGATAGCTGTGAAAACAATTACCACAGATATCGCTGTAATCGGCGCGGGTGGTGCAGGTCTTCGTACTGCCATCGCTGCTGCTGAAGCAAACCCAGACTTGGAAATTGCTCTTATTTCTAAAGTTTACCCAATGCGCTCTCATACCGTAGCTGCAGAGGGTGGCTCCGCTGCCGTCATCAAGGATGAGGATAGCTTGGACAACCACTTCAACGACACCGTTGGCGGTGGTGACTGGCTATGTGAACAGGACGTTGTTGAATATTTCGTAGAAAACGCGACCCGCGAGATGACCCAGCTAGAGCAATGGGGTTGTCCTTGGAGCCGTAAAGAAAATGGTGACGTGAACGTACGCCGCTTCGGTGGTATGAAGGTTGAGCGCACATGGTTTGCCGCGGATAAAACCGGCTTCCACATGCTGCACACCCTGTTCCAGACGTCTATCAAATACGATCAAATCAAGCGTTTCGACGAATACTTTGTTGTAGACCTACTGGTTGAAGAAGGTGAAGTGCAGGGTCTTGTGGCTATCCACATGGCCGAAGGTGAGTTGATCTGCATTAAAGCGAAGTCTGTTGTTCTTGCAACAGGTGGTGCTGGCCGCGTTTACAACTGTAACACCAACGGCGGCATCGTAACCGGTGACGGTATGGCTATGGCCTTCCGCCACGGTGTTCCTTTGCGTGACATGGAGTTCGTTCAGTACCACCCAACTGGCCTACCAGGCACAGGTATCCTGATGACCGAAGGTTGTCGTGGTGAGGGCGGTATCATCGTCAACAAGAACGGCTACCGTTACCTACAAGACTACGGCATGGGCCCTGAAACACCAGTTGGCCAACCGAAGAACAAATACATGGAACTAGGTCCTCGTGACAAAGTTTCCCAGGCATTCTGGCACGAGCTGCAGAAAGGCAACACCATCAAGCACCCACTGGGTGACGTGGTACACCTTGACCTTCGCCACCTGGGTGAAGAGTACCTGCACGAGCGTCTACCGTTCATCTGTGAGCTAGCAAAAGCTTACGTTAACGTTGACCCTGCTAAAGAGCCGATCCCAATCCGTCCAACGGTTCACTACACCATGGGTGGTATCGAGACTGACAAGCACAACGAAACACGCATCAAGGGCCTATTCGCCGTGGGTGAATGTTCTTCTGTAGGCCTGCACGGTGCTAACCGTCTAGGTTCTAACTCACTGGCTGAGCTTGTGGTATTCGGTCGTCTAGCCGGTGAAGGTGCGGCTAAACGCGCTGAAGAATTCAAAGGCTGGAACGATGCAGCGATCACTGCACAGGTTCAGGCTGTTCAGGACCGCATTGATGCCCTAATGGCACAAGAAGGCGACGAGAACTGGGCTGACATCCGTACTGAAATGGGTCACTCCATGGAAGCGGGCTGTGGTATCTACCGCCAAGAAGACCTGATGCAGGCAACTATCGACAAGCTGGCCGAACTGCGTGCTCGCTTCAAGAACATCAGCATCAAAGACAAAGGCAAGGTCTTCAACACTGACTTGCTATACGCAATCGAAGTAGGTTACGGCCTTGAAGTTGCAGAAGCGATGGCTCACTCTGCGATTCAGCGTAAAGAGTCTCGCGGTGCTCACCAGCGTCTTGACGATGGCTGCACTGAGCGTGACGACGTGAACTTCCTGAAACACACACTGGCGTTCTACAACGGTGACGACGCACCTCGTATCGAGTACAGCGACGTAACAATCACCAAGTCTCAGCCAAAAGCCCGTCTATACGGTGCAGCGGCAGAAGAAGCGGCAGCGAAAGAAGCAGCCGAAGCGGCAGCGAAGAAAGGGGAGCAGGCGTAATGTCAGACAATCGCATCCAAAAAGTAGAAATTCTGCGTTATGACCCAGCGAAAGATGCAGAACCATACTTCGAAATGTTCGAAGTACCGTTTAACGAAACTATGTCTGTGCTTGATGCCCTGGGTTACATCAAGGACAACCTAGACAAAGATCTGGCTTACCGCTGGTCTTGCCGTATGGCAATCTGTGGTTCTTGCGGCATGATGGTCAACAAGGTGCCAAAACTGGCCTGTAAGACCTTCCTGCGTGACTACCCGAACGGCCTGAAAATCGAGGCGCTGTCTAACTTCGCTATCGAGAAAGATCTTGTGGTAGACATGACGCCGTTCATCGAGCGCCTAGAAGCTATCAAGCCATACATCATCGGCAACGATCGCAAGCCAGAAGACGGTCCAAACAACCAGACGCCAGAGCAAATGGCGAAGTACAAGCAGTTTGCAGGTTGTATCAACTGTGGCCTTTGCTACGCAGCATGTCCTCAGTTCGGTCTGAACCCTGAGTTCATCGGCCCTGCAGCACTTACCCTGGCACACCGCTACAACCTAGACAGCCGTGACAACGGTTCTGATGAGCGTATGAAGCTGATCAACGGTGAAAACGGTGCATGGGGCTGTACGTTTGTTGGCTACTGTTCTGAGGTTTGTCCGAAGAGCGTAGACCCAGCAGCAGCGGTTAACCAAGGCAAAGTGGAATCTTCTAAAGATTTCGTTATCGCCATGATGAAACCTCAGGAGGCATAAGGATGAGCAATCGTAAACCTTACGTTCGCGAAATGAAGCGCACTTGGTGGAAGGATCATCCTTTCTACCGCTTCTACATGGTTCGTGAAGCAACTGTACTACCACTGATCTTCTTCACTATCTGCCTGACTTTCGGTCTAGGTAGCCTAGTGAAAGGCCCTGAAGCATGGGCCGGCTGGCTTGAGTTCATGGCGAACCCAGTCGTTGTTATCCTGAACGTGCTGGCACTGTTGGGTAGCCTGTTCCACGCTCAGACTTTCTTCAGCATGATGCCTCAGGTGATGCCTATCAAACTGAAAGGCAAAACGCTGGATAAGAAAGTTGTTGTTCTATCTCAGTGGGCTGCGGTTGCTGCAATTTCACTGTTCGTACTAGTTCTAGTTTAAGGAGAGCCACGTGGTTAATCTAAATCCTAAACGTTCTGACGAACCAGTATGGTGGGGTCTGTTCGGTGCTGGCGGTACTTGGTTTGCAATGCTAACACCTGTGACCGTACTGGTACTGGGTATCATGGTCCCACTGGGTATGCTAGACGCTGAAGCAATGAGCTACGAGCGCGTTTCTGGCTTCGTAACCAGCTTCATCGGTGCACTGTTTACTATCGCGACCCTGGCTCTGCCAATGTGGCACGCGATGCACCGTCTGCACCACGGTATGCACGACCTGAAATTCCACACGGGTGTGGCAGGTAAAGTAGCATGCTACGCAGCGGCATTCCTAGTGTCTGCGCTAGCTGTGATTTTCGTTTTCATGATCTAATCGTGATGCGAAACGAAAAAAGCACCGCCTAGCGGTGCTTTTTTTATGCCTATAGAAAGAGTCCGTTATGGCTTAGCTTGGTTTGCCAGCTTCTCGCTCTGCTCCAAAATTCCCAACGCGCCAAAGCCGGTGATCACATCCAGATTCGTGGTCATCTTGCCGCCCTCACCGCCGAAATAGTTTTTCGGCATCTCCACCTGGTAGTTCTTCAGGTTATTGTACAAGGCAGTTGAGACGTCACGGTTCAGCTCAGCCAAATAAACATCACGGTTGGCGCCATAGGCATCGTATTTGGCTTTGAGGATTTCGGCTTCCGCCCGTCCTTTGGCCAAAATCGCCTTGGCTTCGTACTCTGCCGACAGGGCATTGGCTTTCTGGATAGCCAGGTTTGCCTCGGCAATCGCCAGCTCTTTTTCCTTGTCCACTTCCGCTAATCGCTTATTCTTCTCGACCTCGACAATCTCCCGCTCAGCGATCTGGCGGGCGACCTCGACCTCCTTCTGCTGGGCAATAATCGCCAGCTCCTTGTTGCGCTGGGCATCCTGTACTTCACGGGTACGCTGGATTTCCTTGCGCAGCTGCTCGGTCTCCGCCTGTGCCTTCGAGGTCTCCTGCTCCTGGATAGCACGGATACGGTCTGCAACCAAACGCTTCTTGTCGGTCAGCAGCTTGTCCAGCTGCCCCTCGGGTTTGGGATCGCCAATCGTTACCTGGGTCACGGCAATACCGTACTGGCGCAATGGGTTGTCCTGACGCTTCGGGTTACCCTGGGCATCGAGCATCGGCACCGTCTTCCATACCAGCTGCTGGGTGCGCTGAAGTTGATTGGAGTTATTCTGGTTCACCCCGACCGGCGCCAGATCAATCTGCTCGACCTCGACCTGGCGGCGCTCGGTCATGTAAATGCCGTCACGCAGCTGGTCGCCCAACTTGGACTTAAACTGGTTCAATCCGCCCTGGAAAAACTCCTCACCGGTGTATTGGGTGGCAGTAATGACGGTCACATTACGGGCGTTTTTCACCAGCAGGGCATCAATCAGGTTGCTGTTGTTGCGGAACTCCCGGTGCATCTTGATAATCGATTCCGGATCTTGCGATAACTTGAAGCGGAAAGTCACCGGGATTTCACCGACATAGGTATCGGCAAAGCGCACTTGGATAGCCGGTAGGCGCTGGTAGAAATCCTCGCCGGTGGTATTGCCGTAGGAGACGGTGATCACCTGATCATACTTAGTGATTTTCGACAAGAACGGCATCCTAAAATGGATACCGGGCTGGTTGAACACATCCAGATCCCCGGTCAGGTTGTTCTGGTGCACATAGGTGTACCCTGCGTCCGTCATCAGCACGGAGTTATTGACCAGGCCGAACAACGCAGCGGCCCCGAGGATGCCGCCAACCACGGGCAATGACACTTTTTTCTTGAGCGCACTCTGCGCCTCAGGCTTAAAATCCATATTCCCTAAACCAACTTGTTATTATTCCACTGTATGGTTCAGGGTATGAAATAGCAGGCACAAATAAAAGCAAAACAATGCACTTACCGCATTGAATCCAACGCAGGTCAAAAAGCGCGCTGAAATTTACACAAAGTGTTTGTTTAAAAAATAAAAAAGGCCGCCTAGGCGACCTCTTTATACAACCGAAAGCGAATTACTTCACACGGCCAACATATTCAGCTGAACGAGTGTCAACCTTGATCACTTCACCGATAGCGATGAACAGAGGTACACGTACTACCGCACCGGTTGATAGCGTTGCCGGCTTACCACCTGTGCCCTGGGTATCACCCTTCAGGCCAGGATCGGTTTCAGTCACTTCAAGCTCAACGAAGTTCGGTGGCGTCACGGCGATTGGGTTGCCGTTCCAAAGTGTTAGCGTGCACGAGTCGTTTTCTACCAACCACTTCGCGTTGTCACCTACCGCTTTTGCGTCTGCAGCGATCTGCTCGAACGTCTCGCTGTTCATGAAGTGGTAGAACTCACCGTCGTTGTATAGGTAATCAAGATCAGTATCGATTACGTCTGCAGCTTCAACGCTTTCACCAGACTTGAAAGTCTTCTCCAGTACCTTGCCTGAAAGCAGCTTACGGATTTTAACGCGGTTGAACGCCTGGCCTTTGCCTGGCTTAACAAATTCGTTTTCGATAATGACACATGGTTCATTATCTAGCATAATTTTCATTCCGCCGCGGAATTCATTGGTGCTGAAAGACGCCATTTTTATCCTCTTAACATCTTCGAGTTGTATTTAATGCCGCACATAATAACCCGAAACGCCTCATCTGTTGAGCAAAACTGGCTGAATGATCTTGCTAATGCGATTTCTGATCCGATTCAACTGCTAAATAGCCTGAAAATCGATCCCACCCCGTGGGCAGAAGGCTTGGCGGCCCGGAAGTTATTTGCGCTGCGTGTCCCTTTGAGCTTTGTCGAAAGAATGGAAGTTGGCAACCCCCACGACCCGTTATTGCGACAGGTATTGCCACTAGCTGAAGAGTTCGAGGTTCACCCGGGCTACTCGCAAGATCCGCTCGAGGAGCAGGACAACGCCATTCCCGGCCTGCTGCACAAGTACCAGAACCGGGCACTGATGATTGTCAAAGGCGGCTGTGCGGTCAATTGCCGCTATTGCTTCCGCCGCCACTTCCCCTATCAGGATAACCAGGGCGGCAAGCGCAACTGGCAAGTCGCGCTGGACTATGTTGCCGCCCAACCGAAAATCAACGAAATCATTCTGTCTGGCGGCGATCCGCTAATGGCTAAAGACAGCGAAATGGCCTGGCTGATCGATGCCATCAGTGCCATTCCGCATATCAAGCGGCTACGTATCCACTCCCGCCTGCCGGTGGTACTGCCATCACGCATCACCCCAGAGCTATGCCAAATGCTGGCTCAGAGCCGCCTACAGACCGTACTGGTAACGCACATCAACCATGCCAACGAGATCAATAGGGAATTAAAGCAGGCGATGCAGGGGCTCAAGCAGGCCGATGTCACGCTGCTCAATCAAGGGGTGCTGCTAAAAGGTGTCAACGACAACGTCGAAGCCCTGACCCTGCTCAGCGAGGCGCTGTTTGATGCGGGTATCCTGCCCTACTACCTCCATGTATTAGATAGAGTCCAGGGTGCGGCGCACTTCATGGTCGACGACCACGCTGCTCGCCAGCTGATGGCTGGCCTGATGGAGAATGTGTCGGGCTATATGGTGCCGAAACTGACCCGCGAAATCGGCGGCCGCCGCAGCAAGACCCCGTTGGATTTGCACCTCGAGTAACCCTTAGCGCAGCACATACTTTTCTGTCACCTACTGCAGTGCCGTTGTGTACTGCAGTCGTCCCTCACGTTGCTAACCGCCCAAACCGTACAGCAAAACAACAAACATCCACCTTTTAGGTGCTCAAAACCAACCTTCAAGACAGTGCTCACCATAAACATTGTAAGCTGTTGTTTTTAAAGAGTTTAATTATGTACAGCTTTTCTGGCTTTTTTACCGGCAAGCTCACAACAACCAAAAAGGTCTCATTTTCGGTCAAAACCCGCAAAGCGTACAGCAAACCCTGTCATGTGCAGATAAAACATGAGCAAGTATTTGACCAGCCATGTTAAAATCAAAGGCAAGCAGATAAGTAACTGATATTAAATAACTTATTATCATGTACAGCTTTTCGCGCTTTCTGCCAGGAAAACCCACGCAACAAAAACGAACACAGTAGGTAAATTAGTATCGGATTGAGAAAATTATTTGATGGATGCGATTAAAAAAGATCATCGTCAAATCGCTCGCTTTTTAAACCAAGTAAGCGCATAGTCGCGCTCCAATCTGCTGGCGAGGAAGGCAGCCAAACTTCACGCCCTGCAGGCAATCCATCACCTTATTAATGAGTAACGCAATGAAAATTGGCATTCTCTCCCAGAACGAAAACCTGTACTCAACCCGCCGCCTGCGGGAAGCCATTGAACAGCGCGGCCACGAAGCTGTGATCATCAACGCGCTGCGTTGTTATATGAATATCAACTCGGTCAAGCCGTCGATTCACTTCGAAGGCCAAGATCTGACGGGCTTTGACGCCATTATTCCGCGTATCGGTGCGGATATTACCTTTTACGGCTGTTCGGTACTGCGTCAGTTCGAAATGATGGATGTGTTCTCGGTGAACCCATCGATTGCGATTTCGCGTTCTCGGGACAAGCTGCGCTCGCTGCAGTTACTCAGCCGCAAGGGCGTCGGCATGCCAATTACCGGCTTTGCCAGCAAACCCGACGATGTGCCGGATCTGATCAAAATGGTCGGCGGTGCGCCGCTGGTGATCAAACTGCTGGAAGGCACCCAGGGCATTGGTGTGGTATTGGCCGAGACGCAAAAGGCCGCCGAGAGTGTGATTGAAGCCTTTATGGGGCTCAAAGCCAATATCATGGTGCAGGAGTTCATCGAGGAAGCCGGTGGTGCCGACATCCGCTGTTTTGTTATCGGCGACAAGGTGATTGCCGCAATGAAGCGCCAGGGCGCAGAAGGCGAGTTCCGCTCCAACCTACACCGCGGTGGCAGTGCATCATTAATCCGCATTACCCCGGAAGAGCGCAAAACCGCCGTGGCGGCCGCCAAAGCCATGGGACTCAGCGTTGCCGGTGTTGACTTGCTGCGCTCCAACCGCGGGCCATTGGTGATGGAAGTCAACTCCTCTCCGGGCCTGGAAGGTATTGAAGGGGCGACCGGCAAAGACATCGCCGGGATGATTGTGGAATACATCGAGAAAAATGCCGGCAAAAAAAGCCGCCGCAATTCTCACCAGTAATTCCCTCTCGCCTGCGGCATACAGAGAACTCAGATGAAAAGCAGCTCCCGGGCTGCTTTTTTCATCAGCCAACACATTCAAAGACAGGAGCGACAACGGTTATGTGGCTTGATATTACGCCCTTTGCCTGGCCAGCCCTTTTGCAATGCGCCATTTGCGGTACGGTGATTGGGGTGGAACGCCAGATCAGGGGCAAACCGGTCGGGATCCGCACCTCAACCTTAATCATCATGGGAACCTATTTTTTCATCACCCTGGGTGAGACGTTATCGACCAACAACGCCGACATTTCCCGGGTCATGGCACAGGTGATCACCGGTATCGGCTTTTTGGGCGCCGGTGTGATGATGACCCGGGACGGGCAAATCCATGGCGTCACCTCGGCGGCCGTGGTATGGATGCTGGCCGCCCTCGGGATCACCATTGGTCTGGGCTACGGCCAGACGGCAGTGCTCATGACCGGTATCGTGGTGGCGATTTTGCTCGGCGTCGATAAGCTGGAAAATAGCCTGCGTGTATTACGCAAAGGTGTCCACGCCCACCTGAGCGACCGGCGCCAACTGAAGAGGGTCAAACGCCACCGCCAGGAAGGAGATGACAGGCAGGATGTGGCGAAGAGCGCAGCCGAGGCCATAGCGGCAACGGGAGAGCCCAGCCCAGAGGAACATGTTTTAGAAAAATCCAATCGCAATCGGCAAGAGGCAGCAGCCAACCAGGATGTACAGCAATAGGGCTCTCAAACTGCTTTTTTGTGAGCGGTTTGACCACCTGTATCCCCAACCTCTTAATTTGAGCTCAAACGCTTGATTGTAAAGACATAAATAATTGTTCAGCTTTTTCGGCTTTTTCCCTGACAAACTCATTTCTGCTGTTTTCGCCATTTTCCAGCAGAAAGACGGGAAAAAGCCGCTTTCACTCGTACAGCTTTTTGCCAAAACAACAGCCAAAAGCAGCTCAAAATCAGGCGCCATAAAATCCCGCCAATAATCAAACGTAAGCTGTTGATATGAAGGGTTTTATTTTGCGTACAGCTTCCCTGGCTTTTTGCCAAGTGAACCTAGGCAGGCCATTTGCTTTGCCTTTCAGCGTCAAGCACTCACGCTCAAGAAGCCTCAGCGATCCCCTCCCTTAAGTCTCACGCGTTCAGCTTTTTGCGTGCTGGACACCAAAAAGCAAAGCAATCTCAACCCTGTTCACCCAAGATAAACCCAACGCTCATAAGCTATTGATATTATACAATATATACTATGTACAGCTTTCTGAGCTTTTTTCCTGACAAGCCCGTCATGGGAAAAATACGTCCCTACAAGATGATATTGCCTTTTCCAGCCATAAAAAAACGGAGGCTTTCGCCTCCGTTTTCAAATTTTATATCTATCTCAGTGAGATAGGGGTATGTCGGGTAGCAGCGACGCATTACTGCGCCACCGCCCCCTAAGAACCGTACGTGCGAGTTTCCCCGCATACGGCTCAAGCCTTTATAAGTTCACAGGTGTGAACCAGCAACTAATCACGAGCCAAGTACTTTGCATCATGCCTAGAACCATTTTTTATCACTAAGCCTCGATTAACTAGATTGCCAAGAATTGACCAAGATAGGTAATTCTTATGCTTCCCCGCTATATCGGACTGTAATCCCAATTCATCAGCAATAGTTGCATTGCTAACCCCGTTAGGGTGTTCTGCGATGAACTGCAAAACGGCTTCTTCTATCAGCTTAAGTCCTTGTTGTGATTTATTTTTAGCTTCCATAGTTAACTTCTAGGGCTCATAGGTGTTATGAACTAAGTTATACCATGGATCTGCCTATGACAATTAATATGCAACATCATGAGGTTCGAGCTATTATCAGACCCGCCGTCCACTCGTCGGATAATATGGTGTACATCCCAATTATCTTCCCAATGAAATGACTGATTACATATCGCACATTTGTAATCTTGCCTGATTGCAATCTTCCAGAGCTTCATGTTGCCCGCCAAGGATTTTTTCAATCTTTGCACCTTCAAACGCTCAAAGTATTGTTCGTCTTCTGGTAGGTAACAATTCGCTAGTGCCCGAATTTTCACATGCTTATCGACTTTCACCCTCGCAGCACTCAGCAAGCGATAGTGTCCGCCTTCCCCATTTGGTTTCGGTGCGCTAAATACCCAGTTTCTATCACCTACTGTTTTAAAGTATTTCTCTTTAATCCAGCGTTTTCTGCGATTTAAGTGGATTCGCTTGCACCATTGCCAAAGCATTTTCCAGATTCTGTAATCAATATATTTGAATGTCTCGCTAGCACATATCCACCGATGGTAGTTACACCATCCTCGGATCATCGGGTTTAGCTTGGCAATGACTGCCCTAGCTGGCACCGTTTTATGGCTATTGAGGTACTCTCGTATACTTTGCAGAAAGGTCTTAACGTTTTTATTCGATGGTTTGATTAACATCTTGCCATCGTATTTACGTACATTCTGCCCCAGAAAATCAAAGCCCTTTTCTATGTTTGTTATCAACGTCTTCTCTTCAGAAAGTTGAAGCCCTCGCTCGGCCATAAAGGCTTTCACTAATGGCAATACTTCTGTCTCTAGTAACTCTTTCGAGATCCCAGTGATAATGAAGTCGTCGGCATAACGTACGTAGTTAACTTTAGTTTTATAACTAGCTTTGGTGTTTTTCTTCCCGAAGCGGGATTCCAACACTGTTTCTAGTCCATCCAAAGCCATATTCGCTAGTACGGGTGAAATAATTCCCCCTTGAGGTGTACCAGCGTCAGTCGGACTAAGTTTTCCTGATTCCATGAACCCAGCTTTCAGCCACTTTCTGAGTATCGATTTATCCATAGGGATATTATCGATAAGCCAGTTATGACTGATATGGTCAAAACACCCTTTGATATCCCCTTCCAGTACCCATTGAGCACTTGATTTCCGGCTGAGGTTTACGAAGCATTGTTCGATAGCATCAGCACAAGAACGATGAGGACGAAAGCCGTAGCTATTCCTGTCCGCTGTAGATTCTGAAACAGGCTCAAGTGCTAGCAGGTATAGTGCCTGCATCGCTCTGTCGCGCATTGTCGGAATCCCCAGCGGCCTCAGTTTGCCATTGGCTTTGGGAATATAAACTCGCTTGAGAGGTTTAGGCTTATAGCCTTTTCGCTTTAGCGTGTTTATTGCATCCCACTTCAAGGCAGGTGTATTCCAGATTTCTCCATCTACACCAGTAGTGCTCTTTCCACGGTTCTCTGTGACTCGCCTAATGGCGAGCACTTTGGCAGCGAACGAATGAGTTAACATGCGTTGTAATTGCTTTACTTGTCTCCAATTTGATTTCAGCGTTGCTTTCGCGATCCTTACCTGTAGCCCCTTCACTCTCTGATTCATTAGCTCCCAGTTGATACTGTGCCAATCATCCGCCGAGTGGGAGAACGCAGGTATTACCGAAGTTTTACTCATCTTGCTTTTCTCCATGTAGGTATAACCAATCCCACAGAAAGAAGGCACAATGATCCCTTACGGGATAAAGTACTCTTCATCCCATAAGGGTTTGATTAGTTTTAGGCGCCTAGGCGCTTGTTAGCGGCTTTACATGCTTTCACACGATTAAAGACCAGAAAGAAGTCTGCCCGTTTTCACGTGAGGCAAATTTTGAACCTCTATTTTTACCATTACAGTAAAACATTCGCTTTTTCTTTCCTCCTTTACCCTCTTGCTCATCAGGTTGCCTTGCGACTTCCCTGCCATTTCTGGCAAACAGTAGGGCTTACCAAGTTCTTATATTCATACAAACAGCTAGTTAGGTTCTGTCTATTCAACGGTGGCACTACAGTAGCGTTTTCCCAGATGTAAAAGGAAAAACCTGTCCACATACCTTTTGGTTAGAGCGTATCAAAGACGTTTCGCTCATTGCGGCTGACGTTGTTTATCAACAGTTCACTTACGTTAACCGTATAGCTGAGCCTAGCCCCTCAATCGATTGTCATTATCGATATCTACTATTCTGCTCACGCAGGAATAGCACCTTTGCAGGGGGTACATTGTCAGGATGCTTCACACCAGTCCGTTACCAGACTCGCACTATCCCTAGGCTACAACTTGCTACAAAGTTGGTCTTATCAACTCAAAATTAATGAGAGTAAGACAATACGAATACAAGCTTTAGTCGGATGACCGTTATTATTGATGGGTTTCTTGCTTTTCGTAGGCAATAGAGTACCTACTTCCGAGAAAGAAGTTTTTGAGAGGATGCTCAAGATAGGCTCTTGAACACTTTGGGATTAAACGAGCCAGTTGGACTGGCTCGTTCAATTAGTGGTGATTTCTCACCGGGTGTAAATTATCGAGGAGCTCTTGGGAAGAGCGTTGCCGTTACATCCTCGTGGAGCAAACTAGAGTGGTTATATATAAACAATATTTCCACTCACCTTGGCACTGTATGCCAAGGAACGGTCAGCGCGACGCTTGTCGCACTACATCATACCGCCCATGCCACCCATGCCGCCCATGCCGCCCATATCAGGCATTGCAGGAGCGTCTTTCTGTGGTAGGTCTGTTACCATCGCTTCAGTAGTGATCATCAGGCCAGCAACAGAAGCCGCGAACTGCAGCGCAGAACGGGTGACTTTTGTTGGGTCTAGGATACCCATTTCAATCATGTCGCCGTATTCGCCAGTCGCAGCGTTGTAGCCGTAGTTACCTTCACCCGCTTTCACGTTGTTTGCCACTACAGACTCTTCGTCGCCGGCGTTCTTGGTGATTTGACGGATAGGCGCTTCCATGGCACGTAGTGCAACACGGATACCTACGTTCTGCTCTTCGTTGTCACCCTGTAGGTCTACAACTTTAGATGCCGCACGGATAAGGGCAACACCACCACCAGCCACTACGCCTTCTTCTACCGCAGCACGGGTTGCGTGCAGGGCATCTTCAACGCGGTCTTTCTTCTCTTTCATTTCAACTTCAGTCGCAGCACCGACTTTGATCACTGCAACACCGCCTGCTAGCTTAGCAACGCGCTCTTGTAGTTTCTCTTTGTCGTAGTCTGAAGTGGCTTCTTCGATTTGCTGGCGGATTTGAGCAACGCGGCCGGCAATCATTTCTTCTTCGCCAGTACCGTCGATGATAGTGGTGTTTTCTTTAGTGATAGAAATACGTTTTGCCTGACCAAGATCTTCAAGCTGAACTTTTTCTAGCTCAAGGCCGATTTCTTCAGAAATCACTGTACCAGCAGTTAGTACCGCGATGTCTTGTAGCATGGCTTTACGGCGGTCACCGAAACCAGGTGCTTTAACCGCAGCGACTTTCACGATACCGCGCATGTTGTTCACAACTAGCGTTGCCAGTGCTTCACCTTCAACGTCTTCTGCAATGATAAGCAGTGGACGAGACGCCTTAGCTACACCTTCAAGTGCTGGTAGCAGCTCGCGGATATTCGATACTTTCTTGTCGATTAGCAGGATGAATGGGTTTTCCAGATCAACGCTGCCCGCTTCCTGGTTGTTGATGAAGTAAGGAGACAGATAGCCACGGTCGAACTGCATACCTTCAACTACGTCTAGCTCATCGTGTAGCGCCTGGCCTTCTTCAACCGTGATAACGCCATCACGGCCTACTTTTTCCATCGCTTCAGCAATGATGTTACCCACAGTCGCGTCAGAGTTAGCAGAGATAGTACCAACCTGAGCAATCGCTTTGGTGTCTGCACATGGCACAGACAGCGCTTTTAGCTCTTCAACCGCAGCAACAACGGCTTTGTCGATACCGCGCTTCAGATCCATTGGGTTCATGCCCGCAGCCACGGCTTTAAGGCCTTCGTTGACGATAGCTTGCGCCAGAACGGTTGCCGTTGTAGTACCGTCACCCGCCGCGTCGTTCGCTTGCGAAGCCACTTCTTTAACCATTTGTGCGCCCATGTTCTGGAACTTGTCTTCCAGCTCAATTTCACGCGCAACTGATACACCATCTTTAGTGATAGTCGGAGCACCGAATGACTTGTCCAGTACCACGTTACGGCCTTTAGGGCCCAGGGTTACTTTTACTGCGTCAGCCAGAACGTTGACACCTTCTAGCATTTTGATACGTGCGTCGTTACCAAATTTAACGTCTTTTGCAGCCATGTCTTTCTTCCTTTCTTAATTCTATATTCGAGGTGAACGGATTATTCAACGATTGCCATGATGTCGTTTTCAGACATGATCAGGACTTCTTTACCGTCGATCTTTTCAGTCTTCGTGCCGTAGCCTTCAGCAAAGATCACAGTATCACCAACTTTAACGTCCAACGGCTGAACCGTGCCGTTCTCTAGAATGCGGCCATTGCCTACAGCCAGTACTTTACCGCGAGTTGATTTTTCAGCAGCAGAGCCTGTTAGCACGATGCCACCAGCAGACTTAGATTCAACTTCTTGGCGCTCAACGATAACTCGGTCATGTAAAGGACGAATGTTCATCGGTCGTCTCTCCTGATTTTGGTAATATCCATACGATTAACAAAGTAAATGGAAAGGCCATTTACTTTTTCTGATACATAGACATGTTGGGTCTTTTTTTGAGAACCCAAGCCCTGCGACGCTATTTTTTCAAAATTTTCTGACAGTTTTTTTGCCCGATCACACTCTTTGCATTAGGGTAGGCGGGCATTCTTTTCCCGAGACGACCATGGCAGATCACAACAAGCCAGAGATAACCAAGGCTGGCGACAGCCGGCCGGACAAGCACGGGCTGCTGTCCGAGCCTATCCCAGATGTACTTAAGCGCCTGACCGTACCGATGATTTTCGGCATGGTGGCGATTTTGATGTTCAACCTGGTCGATACTTTTTTTATATCCCTGCTCGGTACCGAAGCGCTGGCAGCAGTAAGCTTTACCTTCCCGATCACTTTTGCCATTAACTGCATCACCATGGGGATCAGTGTCGGCATCTCCACCAGCATCGGTCGCCTGCTCGGTAGCGGCGATACCCGCAGCGCAGCCCGGCTGACCACCCACGGCCTGCTGCTGGCGGTGATGATGATGGTGTTAGCCTCTACCCTGGGCGTGCTGACTATCGAGCCGCTGTTCAGCCTGATAGGCGCGCGGGCGGACTTGCTGCCTATCATCAGCGATTATATGTCTATCTGGTACTTGGCGATCCCACTGCTGGTGATCCCAATGGCAGGCAACAGTGCCATCCGCGCTACCGGCGATGCCAAAACCCCGGCCAAGATCATGATCCTTGCTGGCGCGATCAACGGCGCGCTGGATCCCTTATTGATCTTCGGTATTGGACCGTTTCCTGAACTCGGAGTGAAAGGCGCTGCTATTGCCAGCGGGATCAGCTGGGCCTTTGCCCTAGCCGGCTCGCTCCATGTGCTTATCAAACGCGAGAAGCTGGTCGCGCCACCACAGTTATCTCGCCTAGTAGGCGACTGGCGCCAAATCCTGCAAATAGGTACCCCGGCCGGGCTATCCAACGCCCTCAACCCGCTATCAGGCGCCTTGCTAATGGCACTGCTGGCTATCCAGGGCACGGCGTCGGTCGCCGCCTACGGGGCGGCAATGCGGATCGAGTCGATTCTAATCACCGTGATGATGGCGCTGGGATCGGCACTGATGCCGTTCATGGCACAAAATCTCGGGGCCGATAAACCCCAGCGCGCGTTTGCCGCTTTGTTTACCGCCATGCGCTTTGCCATCCTATTTCAGTTGCTGATCTTTATTATGATGGTACCGCTGAGTTGGCCACTGTCTTCGCTGTTCAGCCAAGACCCGGCGGTTCAGTCACAGCTGTGGCACTATCTAGTGTTGGTCCCGGCCAGCTATGGCCTGCAAGCGGTCTGCATGCTATTGATCAGTGCCCTCAACGCCATGCACCGCCCGGTTGATGCCCTGATCTGGAACCTGCTGCGCCTGTTTGCCCTGCTGCTACCGCTGGCTTGGCTGGGCAGTACCCTTCACGGCACCAAAGGCCTATTTGTCGGTATTGCCGTGGCCAATGCAGTGAGCGGATTGACTGCCTACCTGTATGCAGTTCGGCTGCGTCGGCGCTGGCATGCAGAACCCATTTCCTAGTTCACTTTGTAGCGCATTTACATGCCGCAACAAATATGAACAGCATTAACAAAAAAAGACAGCCGAGGCTGTCTTTTTTATGTCTATTATTGCTATGCGTTATCGCGCTTAATGAAGACGTGGTGAGTCGTCGTCATTCTTCTTGTCGTCTTTGCGTTCGAACTCGCCGTCAAACACATCACCACCCTGCTGGCGATCTTGCTCACTACCACTAAACGGGTCACGTTGCTGGTTGAACGGGTCATGTTGTTCGAACCCTTGGCCCGGACCGAAGCCAGCACTGAATCCGGCACCGGATGACACCCCGTGCACCTTGACCCGGCTCATCAATTGCTTGGCCAGCCAGGCACGCGGGCCCGGCAGCAGTACCGCCATGCCCATGGCATCGGTCATGAATCCCGGGGTCAGCAGCAACACGCCCGATACCGCCAGCATCACCCCTTCTACGATTTGCTGGGCAGGCAACTCACCTTGCTGCAACCGATTTTGCACCGACATCAGCGTGGCAATACCCTGGCTGCGGACCAACGAAGCCCCCACTACCGCCGTGACCAGCACCAGCCCCATGGTCGGCCACAGGCCGAGGAAGCCGCCGACCTGGATGAACAGCGCTATTTCAACAATCGGCACAACGATAAACAAAAAAAGTAAAATCGGAAACACGGTTTTCCCCTTGCTGGTGAGCAATAATGAGAGCCTGAGTGTGGCACGTTTTGACCACACCACAAAATATCTCTCGCTTCTAGATAATATTGGGAGCTGATAGGCGTTTTTCAACTCTTTTCTGTGGGGTTTCAGTGTAACGATTGATTACAATAAGACGACTGCGGTTGATCCAACACTGATTTCACATTTTGTCATATTTGGTCATCTTTAATCATAAAGCACAGAATAGTTATTAACAGTATTTGTGAGCAAGATCTCATTCCTGTGCAAATGTTTTCAGTCCATTTAAAAAAGTGATCTGGGTTATGTTTTTACCCCTAAAGGGGAGTATTATCGGCAGCAGACAATAGGTGTCAGGTACGATCATCTAGCCAAACTCTCTGCGGAATGGATTCTAAAGTTTCAGAATTGGCTCAATATTTGAATTTAATTAGCAGATTCCACTAAGGCTACGTCATGTCTCAGATGATTGATCTAGAAAAAAATGAAGCAATGGCAAACAACGTTGCTACTCGTATCGAAGAAGATCTACTAGGCGAACGCCAAGTTCCAGCCGACGCTTACTGGGGTATCCACACCCTACGCGCAGTAGAAAACTTCAATATCTCTAACACGACTATCTCTGACGTTCCAGAGTTCGTTCGCGGTATGGTTTTCACCAAGAAAGCAGCGGCAATGGCGAACAAAGAGCTGGGCGTGATCCCATCAGAAGTGGGCGAATACATCATCAAGGCGTGTGATGTGATCCTTGAAACAGGTAAGTGCATGGATCAATTCCCGTCAGATGTTTACCAGGGCGGTGCCGGTACTTCTGTCAACATGAACACCAACGAAGTTATTGCCAACCTTGCTCTTGAGCTAATGGGCAAAGAAAAAGGCGAATATGACATCGTTAACCCGAACGACCACGTTAACAAGTCTCAGTCTACTAACTGTGCTTACCCTACTGGTTTCCGTGTAGCGGTATACAACAGCATCATGACTATGCTTGAAGCACTTGAGTACCTGAAAGGTGCTTTCGATGCGAAAGACAAAGAGTTCGCTAATGTACTGAAAATGGGCCGTACCCAGCTTCAGGACGCAGTACCTATGACTGTAGGTCAGGAATTCCACGCGTTCGGCGTACTTATCAAAGAAGAAATCAAGAACCTTCAGTACACCGCTCAGCTACTTCTAGAAGTTAACCTAGGTGCCACAGCTATCGGTACAGGCCTTAACGCGGCGACAGGTTACCAGGAGCTGGCCGTTCAGCGTCTAGCTGAAGTAACTGGCCTACCATGTGTACCAGCAGAAGACCTAATCGAAGCAACCTCTGACTGTGGTGCTTACGTCATGGTTCACGGTGCACTTAAGCGTACCGCGGTTAAACTGTCTAAGATCTGTAACGACCTGCGCCTTCTTTCTTCAGGTCCTCGTGCTGGTCTTAACGAAATTAACCTACCAGAAATGCAAGCTGGCTCTTCTATCATGCCAGCAAAAGTAAACCCAGTTGTGCCAGAAGTGGTTAACCAGGTTTGCTTCAAAGTCATCGGTAACGATACAACCATCACTTTCGCGGCAGAAGCGGGCCAGCTACAGCTGAACGTTATGGAGCCAGTGATCGGCCAGGCACTGTTCGAGTCTATCGACATCCTGAAGAATGCGTGTATCAACCTACGTGACAAGTGTATCGACGGCATCACAGTGAACAAAGAAGTCTGTGAAAGCTTCGTGTTCAACTCTATCGGTATCGTTACTTACCTAAACCCATTCATTGGCCACCACGAAGGTGACATCGTAGGTAAGATCTGTGCTGAAACTGGTAAGAGCGTCCGTGAAGTCGTTCTAGAGCGTGGCCTTCTAACTGAAGAGCAGCTAGACGACATCTTCTCGGTACAGAACCTGATGCACCCAGAATACAAGGCTAAGCGTTACAACTAAGTCTTAACCAAGAAACAACCCGGCGGATTTTCAGGATGAGGATCCGCCTTTTTTGCTACAGATTTCCCCCTTTTATTTTTTAACTTTAAGACAGGACAATCATATGGTTGGTGTAGAACTATTAGTCGTTCTCGCGTTCATTTTCTTGGGCGCCCGAATTGGTGGTATTGGTATTGGTCTGGCAGGTGGCGCCGGTGTTATCGTGCTTTCCCTGCTGTTGGGTATGCCAACAAGCCAAAGCTATATCCCAATTGACGTAATCCTTATCATCATGTCTGTTATCACTGCGATCGCTGCTATGCAGGTTGCCGGTGGTATGGACTGGCTGGTTGAACTAGCCGAAAACTTCCTGCGTAAGAACCCTAAGCGTATTACTTTCTACGCACCTATCGTGACTTACCTGATGACCCTAATGGCAGGTACTGGTCACACGGCGTTCTCAACGCTTCCAGTTATCGCTGAAGTAGCTAAAGAGCAAGGTATCCGTCCTTCGCGTCCGCTATCTATCGCTGTTGTTGCTTCTCAAATCGCGATCACCGCATCGCCTATCTCCGCAGCGGTTGTCTTCTTCTCTGGCATTCTAGAACCGCTCGGAGTGGGCTACCTAACCCTGCTGGCTATCTGTATCCCAACAACCTTCATTGCTTGTATGGTGGGTGCATTCGTCGCTAACTTCCTAGGCTGTGAGCTAAAAGATGACGTTGTTTACCAAGAGCGTCTGGAAAAAGGCCTGATCAAGCTACAGGGTTCAACCAAGCGTGAAATCCCAGCGTCAGCGAAGAAAGCCACCTTCATCTTCTTGGGTGCAATCCTGATCGTTGTTGCTTACGCTGCAGCTATCTCAAGCTCTGTTGGCCTGATCGAGAACCCAGCGCTTGGTCGTAACGAAGCGATCATGACCTTCATGCTAGCGGCAGCAGCGGCTATCGTGTTCACTACCGGTATCGATGCAGCGAAAATCCCAGCGGCTCCAACATTCCGCTCAGGTATGACTGCATGTGTGTGTGTACTGGGTGTGGCATGGCTTGGTTCTACGTTCGTTAACGGCCACGTTGACGGCATCAAAGAAGTGGCAGGCTCTCTACTGAGCGACTACCCATGGATGCTAGCACTGGTTCTGTTCTTTGCTTCTATGCTGCTTTACTCTCAGGGCGCAACCACTACCGCGCTAATGCCTGCTGCATTGGCTATCGGTGTTGCTCCGCTGACCGCTATCGCTTCTTTCGCGGCAGTAAGTGCGCTATTCGTACTACCGACTTACCCAACGCTACTTGCAGCCGTTGAGATGGATGACACAGGCTCTACCCGTATCGGTAACCTAGTCTTCAACCACCCATTCTTCATCCCGGGTGTGGTAACTATCGCAACGTCTGTGGCGCTAGGTTTCGTATTCGGTGGCATCATCCTGTAATTAAGGATAATTGCTCCCTATCAAGGTCGCCTACGGGCGGCCTTTTTTATTGGCTTGAGGCTTGAGGCTTGAGGCTTGAGGCTTGAGGCTTGAGGCTTGAGGCTTGAGGCTTGAGGCTTGAGGCTTGAGGCTTGAGGCTTGAGGCTTGAGGCAGAAAGTAAATAGTTACTTACGCTGACACGCAATAGATTCGCTAACAATGCGTCACTTTGCAGTGAATAGATTTAGGTATACGAAAGCAACTCGGCACCAATAGCCAAGACAAATGATATAAATAACAATATGCGATGTTTGGTTCAGGGTTTGAACCGAGAAGAAGCGTTAGAATGGTAATTAATGTCTCCGCCCCGTCCTAGGGCGAAGACTCAGAGCAGATACGGATTCCCGACGTATTTGCTCATTCCGGTAGTGACGTCAATCCCAACATCCCGACCGGATTCATGTCTCATTTTGCTACAGAGCAGGCCAAGACAGGAAAGCCTGCCCGCTAATAGTAGCCATTGAGGCCACTTGGTGATAGAGGTAAAAGTGTTATGCAGCGATGCAAAAATGGTATGAAGCTAGATGACCTGCGCACCCTGATAGCGATTGCCCAACACGGAAGTTTCAGAGCAGCCGCCAGTGCATTAGATATTCCCCCCACCACCCTGAGCCGGCGGCTCCAGCGGTTGGAAGATACCCTCGGCAGCCAATTGGTGATCCGAGACAGCCGCAATGTGTCGCTGACCCCGCTCGGCCGGGACTACTTCGAACGGTGCCAGCCGCTGCTGGCACAACTCGAGTCCGCGACTGCCGAGTTACACGACAGCAGCCACAACCAACCACAGGGCGCGCTGCGTGTCTCTGCACCGGTCGGCCTGCTGACCTACCGGCTGATGCCGCTGTTCAACCAGTTCCTGGCCCAATACCCAGAGATCACCCTGTCGCTGACCCACCTGTCCAACCAGCACCATGACTACAGCCCTGAACAGTACGACGTAGTCTTCCGGGTCGGCCAGCAGCCGGATTCCAGTTTCGCCGCCGCCAATATCGGCGAGTCGCAGCGGGTGCTAGTCGCCAGCCCGGCCTACCTCGCCAGCCAAGGCGCACCGGCCCATCCCGACGAGCTCAACGACCATGCCCGCCTCGCCAGCGTGCCAGAATTCGAGTGGGCACTAACTAACAAGCGAAATAGTCAGGAAACCATCTGGATTAACTCCCCGGTCAGAATGGCGATTGCCGATCTCAATAGCATCAAGCAAGCCGCCATCCAAGGCTTGGGGATTGCCAGCCTGCCCAACTATGTGGTGGCCGACGCCTTTTCCTCCGGGCAACTCTCGCCCATGATGGAAAGCTGGTACTCGCCACCACGCCCGATATACATGCTCTACCAGCGCTTGGGCTATGTTCCCGCCCACATCCAGATCTTCACCGATTTCATGCGTGATGCACTCGGGCACACTCAACAAGCAACCAAGTGAAACCAAACACTGATTAACTCGGTCTGACAGAGTATAGTTACTTTACGGCGCACGATTTCACTGCGCCAAACTTGCTATTCTTTCCCTGCCACCCTATTTGGCCGGGCAACTCATCGACGAGCCAGAATCTATGACACGATTACGACAACAACTCCATCGCGCGGCAGGTCGGTTAGCTTCAGCTTGGAGCCTGTCGCTACTGGCCTTGCTCAGCCTGCTGGTGCTCAGCCTCCCCGCCTCAGCGTTCAAGTTGACAGGCTTTAACAGCGCCCCCAACACCTTTGTGACCGTCGATGAAGCCTTCCGCTTCAACTTCACCCAGCAGGGAGACCGGGTCTACCTCGACTGGCAGATCAAACCCGGTTACTACCTCTACCAGCACCAGCTCTCGGTGAGCTCGGACGCGGCCTCGCTTGGCCGCATCGACATCCCTGCCGGCAAACCCTACCACGATGAGTTCTTCGGTGAGGTCAACATCTACACCGAGCCGCTGACCCTGACCGTCCCCGTGCAGCAAGCCAACGACAACGATACCCTGACCGTGCGCTACCAGGGCTGTGCCGAAGCCGGCTTCTGCTACCCGCCGGAGATCCGCCAAGTGCCGCTCAGCGCTGTCGCCGCGGGCGCGAACACAGCCCTGCAGGTGCCAGCAAGCCAGCCGGCCGCCTCGGTAGCCGACGAAAACATAGTAAGTACTGACTCCTCACCGGCAACCGTCGCACCTGTGTCAACGCAGGACAGGCTCGCCAGCGATTTGGCTGAGCGGTGGTGGACGCCGCTGGTGTTCCTGGCATTGGGGATCGGTCTGGCCTTCACCCCCTGCGTGCTACCGATGTACCCGATCCTGAGCGGTATCGTGCTTGGCAACGGCCAGCTCAGCCACGGCCGCGCCTTCCGCCTCGCCTTTATCTACGTCCAGGGCATGGCGCTGACCTATACCCTGCTCGGCTTGGTGGTTGCCTCTGCCGGGATGCAGTTCCAAGCCGCCCTGCAGCACCCGTATATCCTGATCGGCCTGAGTGTGCTGTTCGTAACGCTGGCAATGTCGATGTTCGGCATGTACACCCTGCAACTGCCGAGCAGCATCCAAACCTGGCTCAACGGCCTGAGCAACAAGCAGCAAGGCGGTAGCTCTGGCGGCGTGTTCGCCATGGGGGCGATCTCCGGGCTGGTCTGCTCGCCATGCACCACCGCGCCGCTGTCCGGCGCCCTGATCTATGTTGCCCAGAGCGGCGACTTGCTGACCGGGGCCGTGACCCTTTACGCCCTAGCTATCGGTATGGGGATCCCGCTGATCCTCGCTGCGATGTTCGGCAACAAGCTGCTGCCCAAAGCCGGTAACTGGATGAACCATGTCAAAACCTTCTTCGGTTTTGTCCTGCTGGCGGTGCCGCTGTTCCTGCTTGAACGTATCTTGCCAGGCTACCTGATGCCCTACCTGTGGTCGCTGCTCGGTATTGCCGCCTTTGGCTGGCTCTACCATGTCAAAAATACCCTGGCGGTATCGTGGCGCAGCAGCACCCTGGCGGTCGTGGCGATTGTCGGCTTGTTTATCTCGGTCCAGCCGCTCTACCTCATGCTAAAAGGCTCCACGGCGCGCATGGCCACGGAGCAGGCCGTCAGCGTCGAATTCAAGCGCGTCAGCAGTATCGATGATCTGACTCTGGCGCTTGAAGAAGCCAAAGCCCAGCAACGGCCGGTGATGCTGGATTTCTACGCCGACTGGTGCGTGGCCTGCAAGGAATTCGAGAAGTACACTTTCCATGATCCGGCCGTGGCCAAACAGCTCGGTCACTTCATCCTGCTGCAGGCCGACGTCACCCAGAGCTCGCCGGCCGATATCGAGCTATTGCAAGCCATGGATGTGCTCGGCTTGCCGACCCTGGATTTCTGGGACAGCAATGGCAACCGGATGGAGGGCGCACGCCTGACCGGCTTTATGAAGGCCGAGCCTTTCCTTGCCCACCTGGTCAACCACCAGCTGACCCGTTAAGCGTGTCTGGCTAACGAGCCCTGTTGGCGATGCGGTTTTTGCTACCGGAGACCGCATCTCACCCCCTACCCCATCATATCGCAGGTACCATCCTCCGCCAGCTTACCCCTCCGATTTCACCACTCTCTCTCCC
The DNA here is from genome assembly GCF_003025515.1 of Photobacterium gaetbulicola. Lineage (NCBI taxonomy): Bacteria > Pseudomonadati > Pseudomonadota > Gammaproteobacteria > Vibrionales > Vibrionaceae > Photobacterium > Photobacterium gaetbulicola. Next base: position 33,523 of record NZ_PYME01000034.1, read on the forward strand.
GCTATTGCTGCGCCGGTTGCACAACACTGACACACTGGTCTGATCCAGTTCAGATCTTGAGTGTTAACAAATTGATCTACTCTCAAGGCAGTGATAGCGTTATTAAAAACAACAAGATGTGATTGCCATGGACGCCCAGTACACGATAGTGATTGCCGATGACCACCCGCTGTTCCGTAATGCACTGTTTCAATCCGTGCATATGGCGTTCAGCGGGGCCAACCTGCTCGAAGCCGACTCGCTCGACAGCCTGCTCACCCTGCTCGATAAAGAAGACGATGTCGACCTGCTCCTGCTCGATCTCAAGATGCCCGGAGCCAACGGCATGTCGGGACTGATCCAGCTCCGCAGCCAATACCCTGATCTGCCGATCGTGGTAATTTCCGCCAGCGAAGAGGCCAGCGTGATCCGTCAGGTGCGCAGCCACGGCGCATTTGGCTTTATCCCCAAGTCCAGTGATATGCGGGCGCTGATCAGTTCGCTCAACCAGGTGCTTGATGGCGAGCCGGTGTTCCCGGAAGGGCTAGGAGAAGACAACGAAGAGTTGAGCGAGCTGACCGATAAAATCGCGGCCCTCACCCCACAGCAATACAAGGTATTGGGGATGCTCTCCGACGGCCTGCTCAACAAGCAGATCGCCTATGAACTCAATGTCTCCGAAGCCACGATAAAAGCCCATATGACCGCCATTTTCCGCAAGCTCGGGGTCAAGAACCGCACCCAGGCAGTCATTTTGCTGCAGCAAATGGATATCAACCCGTAATTTATTCATTGCCCCGTTAGACTTTCGGCTAACGTAACATTTTCTCAACATCCTCAATTTCCGCCTGAGTTCACAAAATCGCTGCCAAGTCAGCGATTTTGCCGTTTTCCGCTCGACTAAAGTTGCACTGTTTCCTTAGCCATTCATTGCTATTGTCAACACGTAACATTTCATTAACGTGATTTATGACGACGTGAAAGGAGAAGGCAATGGCGTTCGAATCAACAGAACATGCTCAAGCCTACTGGAAGGAAAACTTGGGAATTATGGGCGCGCTGCTGGCCATCTGGTTTGTAGTGTCTTACTGCGCAGGGATCTTATTTGTCGATGCGCTCAACACCATTCAACTGGGCGGTTTCAAGCTTGGGTTTTGGTTCGCTCAACAAGGGTCAATCTATACCTTTGTTGCCCTGATTTTTGTCTATGTAGCGCGTATGAATGCGCTCGACAAGAAATACAACGTACAGGAAGACTAGGGGTTTAGAACATGGATATTCAAACTTGGACGTTTATTCTCGTCGGCATCACATTCGCACTGTACATCGGTATCGCTGTCTGGGCCCGCGCCGGGTCTACCAGTGAATTCTACGTCGCCGGAGGCGGTGTCCATCCTGTCGCCAACGGCATGGCGACCGCGGCAGACTGGATGTCGGCGGCCTCATTTATCTCGATGGCCGGTATTATCTCATTCGTCGGTTACGACGGTGCGGTATACCTGATGGGCTGGACCGGGGGCTACGTGCTGCTGGCACTTTGCCTGGCACCTTACCTGCGTAAATTTGGCCAGTTCACCGTGCCTGATTTCATCGGTGAGCGCTACTACTCCAAAACCGCGCGTATGGTGGCGGTCTTCTGTGCCATCTTCGTTTCCTTTACCTATGTCGCGGGTCAGATGCGTGGGGTGGGCGTGGTGTTCTCCCGTTTCCTCGAGGTGGATATCAACCTGGGTATCATCATCGGTATGGGGATTGTGTTCTTCTACGCCGTACTGGGTGGCATGAAAGGCATCACTTATACGCAGGTTGCTCAATTCTGTGTGCTCATTTTCGCCTTCCTTGTCCCGGCTATCTTCACCTCAATCATGATGACCGGCAATCCGTTCCCGCAAATTGGTATGGGGTCGACCATCTCGGGCACCGACGTCTATCTGTTGGATAAACTCGATGGCTTAACCGAAGAGCTCGGATTTACCGCCTATACCGAAGGTAACAAGAGCATGGTGGATGTCTTCTTCATCTGTGCCGCCCTGATGGTCGGTACTGCAGGCCTGCCGCACGTTATCATCCGTTTCTTCACCGTGCCTAAAGTGCGTGATGCTCGTATCTCTGCTGGCTGGGCACTGCTGTTTATCTCTTTGCTATACACCACAGCACCGGGTGTGGCCGCGTTTGCCCGTGTCAACATGATTGAGACCATCAATGGTCCGGACATGCAGGGGGTTGCTGCGGCAGATGCACCAAGCTGGTATAAAAACTGGGAAAGTACTGGCCTAGTCGGCTGGGAAGACAAGAACGGCGACGGCAAGATGTTCTACTCGGGCGATGAGCGCAACGAGATGACCATTAACCGTGACATCATCGTACTGGCTTCTCCCGAGCTGGCGAAACTACCGAACTGGGTGGTTGCCTTACTGGCAGCCGGTGGTCTGGCAGCAGCGCTATCGACTGCGGCAGGTCTGCTACTGGTGATCTCGACCTCGATATCCCATGACTTGCTGAAAAAAGGCTTCAAGCCCAATATGACCGACAAACAGGAGCTGCTCGCCGCCCGTGTCGCTGCCATTGTCGCCATCGTGGGGGCAGGTTACCTGGGTATCAATCCGCCGGGCTTCGTGGCACAGGTTGTGGCCTTCGCCTTCGGCTTGGCAGCCGCTTCCTTCTTCCCAGCGATTATCCTGGGTATCTTCTACAAGAAAATGAACAAGGAAGGGGCGATTGCCGGTATGCTGACAGGTATTGCCTTCACCGCCAGCTACATCATTTACTTCAAGTTCATTAACCCAGCGGCAAGCACCCCTGAAAACTGGTGGTTCGGTATCAGCCCTGAGGGTATCGGTACACTAGGTATGTGTGTGAACTTCGTAGTCTCGATTGTCGTGAACAAGTTCACCGCTGAAGTACCGAAAGACGTGCAGGATATGGTGGAGTCCATCCGCTATCCGAAAGGTGCCGGTGCTGCGCACGATCACTAATCAAACGTCCTGAAAAGCAAATAAAAACGGAACCTTCATGGCTCCGTTTTTTCTTTTCCTACATTTTAGCGCTCGCCTTCTGGTGCTGGTTAAGCAGCGCCCTCAGCTTAAGCGGTTTGACCGGCTTGCTGATAAAACTAAAACCGTGCCCCTCAATCATCGCCTTGGTCTCCTCGGTTCTATCGGCACTGATCACCGCACCACGGAAACACTTACCGAGTTTCAGGGTGCACTGCTGCAAGACCTGCAAGCCGGTTTCACCTCCGGTGAGATGGTAATCGCTCAAGACAAAATCGGGCTGCCAGCCATCGGCCAACTGCTGCATCGCGGCGGTGACCGTTTCGGCCAGGCGGGTTTCGCAGCCCCAGCGAGCCAGCAAGGTTTCCATCCCCAGCAAAATATCCGGCTCGTTATCGACGCACAGCACTTTGAGCTCAGCCAGTGGGGCTGGGGGCTTGTCTGTCGCCACCGGTTTCTTCGCCGCCTTGGCCTCAACCAACACCCCCCGGCGTACCCCGAGGGAAAACACCGTGCCCTTGCCCGGCCATGAACGCAGAGACAAGGTATGCTCCAACACCCGGCTGATCCCGCGGGCAATGGCAAGGCCCAGCCCCAGACCGTGATCGACCCCGCTGCGTTCGATACGGGTAAATTCATCGAAAATATGAGCTTGTTTCTCCTCGGGGATACCCGGGCCGTTGTCCCATACCTCGACCTGAAGCTCACTACCACGGCGGCGAACGCCCAGCACCACCTTACCCTTCGGGTTATAGCGAAACGCATTGGTGAGAAAGTTCTGCAGTGCCCGGCGCAACAATTTGGGGTCTGAATGGATCACCGCATTACAGGGCACGACCTCGAACGTGATCTCCTGCTCGCGGGCCAAGGCGCCAAACTCGGCACTCAGGGTATCAAGCACCTCACAGATCCGGAACGCATGGACATTGACCTGCAGCTTGCCGGACTCCAACCGTGACACATCCAGCAAATCGCCAATCAAATCTTCCGCCGCGCCGAGCGCACTCTCGATATGGCGGGCCAACTTGGCAGCTTCTTGTTCTTTCGCGACTTCCGCCAGCGAGGAAGAAAACAACCTGGCGGCATTGAGCGGCTGCATCAAGTCATGACTCACCGCAGCCAAAAACCGCCCTTTGGAATGGGCCTGAAGCTCTGCCTGCTGAGTGGCACTGACCAATTGACGGTTAAGACGCTCAAGCTCACTGGTTCGTTGCCTGACCCGCTCTTCCAGGGTTTCATTGGCTTCCTGCAAGGCTTTCTCGGCATTGCGGAACTCGGTGATATCGGTAAAGCTCATCACAAAACCACCACCGGGCATCGGGTTGCCCTGTACCTCAATCACCTGGCCATCGGGACGGATGCGCGAAGAGGTATGTGCCGTGCCGCGCTGCAGGTGCTCGACCCGCTTGGCGACATGGCTTTCCGGATCGCCCGGGCCGCACAGCCCCAGTTCGGCATTGTGGCGGATCACATCGGCAATCGGCCTGCCGACCTGGATCAAGCCTGGCGGGAAGGTAAACAGTTCGGTATAACGCTGATTCCAGGCCACCAGCCGCAGCTGCTTGTCGACCACGGCAATGCCCTGGCTGATATGCTCAATTGCCCCCTGCAGCAGACCGCGGCTGAAATCAAACAGCTCTGAGGCTTCATCGACAATCGTCGCCACCTCCTCCAGTTGCATTTTGCGTCCCTGTAACGCCGATGTCAGGACCAAGCGGGCAGAAGAAGCCCCGAACACCCCCGCCAATACCCGTTCGGTATGGCGGATCAGGGTGGAAGGTGCTTGCTGCTGCGGCAGGAGGGCTTCATGGCGCTGCTCACCAAACTGACGGAAGGCATGACGAATACGCTTGCGACCAACAAACCTCGCCGCCAGCATCTCCAACTCGGCCACGGTTACCCGGGTCTGGTACAAACTGCTGTCACCACTCTCCGGCAGCGGCGCACCGACAAACGAGGCCGCCTGCAGTCTTTCTGTCAGGGTTGAACGAGAAAGTAAGGACACACTAACATAAAGACCGATATTAACCAGCAGGCTCAGCAGCATGCCCCAGTCAACACTGGACAGCTCGCCAAGCAGCGGCCAGTTCGGCGGTGCGAGCAGCCACAGCAAGATATTGGTCTGCGCCGTACCTGCCAGCATATTGGTCTGGCCCATCATGGTCACCCCCCAAATGGCGATGCCGCCGAGCAGGCCTGCATAGACACCATTGCGGTTACCTTCGCGCCAATAAATCCCGCCGAGCAGCGCCGGGGCAAACTGGGCAATCGCCGCGAATGACAGCAAGCCAATGGCCGACAGCGATGGGATTTCGCCCAATATCTGGTAGAAGCCCCATGCCGCCAACAACAGAAGCAAGATCAAACCACGGCGGATATTGAGCAGGATCCCCGAAAAGGCGTGGTGGTTACGGCCGGAGATACGCATACGGCGAAGCAGCATCGGCAGCACCAGATCGTTCGAGACCATAATCGCAAGAGCGATGGTCGAGACAATCACCATCCCGCTCGCGGCCGAGGTTCCGCCGAGGAAGGCCAGCAAGGCGATGCCTTCAGCGCCATGCAGCAGCGGCAAGTTAATCACATAGGTATCGGCGGCGATATGGGGCAGCCAAACCTGCCCGGCCAGCGCCAGCGGAATGACAAAAATCCCCATCAGCAGCAAGTAGCCTGGGAACACCCAGCGTGCCCGGTGCAAGTCCTGCGCTCTTTCGTTCTCGACCACCGTGGTATGGAACTGGCGCGGCAGACAGATAATAGCAGCCATGGTGAACAAGGTATGGATCAGCAAACTGCCGACATGAGGGGCCACCGGTTGGATCAACTCGCGGCTGGCCGCTGTCAGATCCGGAATATCAAACAGCAATACAACCGCGAACACCCCGACCACCAAAAACGCCACCAGCTTGATAATGGATTCGAACGCGACCGCCATCATCATGCCACGGTGGTGCTCGGTACTGTCGATATGGCGGGTCCCGAACAACACGGTAAAGACCGCCAACGCCAGCGTTACCACCCAGGCCGTATCGACGGAGTGATTCCCACCGCGAACACCCACATCCTGGCCCAGTCCCGGTGCAACCAACTCCAGCCCCATGGTGATCCCACGCAGCTGCAGGGCGATATACGGTAATATCCCGACAACGGCAATCAGCGTGACCAATACCGCAAGGCCTTGCGATTTACCGTAACGGGCCGCAATAAAGTCAGCAATGGAAGTGATATGTTCGCGCTTGGCAATCAGTATTAGCCTAGCGAGTACCCGCCAGAAGAAAGTGAACACCAAAATCGGTGCAATATAGATTGGAAGGAAGGACCAGATATTCTGGCTGGCTTGGCCAACCGTGCCGTAGAAGGTCCAGGAAGTACAATACACGGCAATCGACAGGCAGTAAATCCACGGCCGCCAGCGTGACATCCACTGTTTTTTTCGGTCTCCGTACCAAGCTATCCAGAACAACAGCCCCAGATAAGCCAAAGTGACCGGCACGACAATCCATCCCTGTGCCATGTGTTATCTCCAACTAATTGATAATACCCAAATGATTTGAATATATTGTGAGCACCAGTGTAACCAAACCACCGGCACTCACCAATCAGCAGGATCACAGTTCTTGGTTGCAGCGTGCTACAACCAAGCCCGGATTACTGGTTATCGGCCACTTCACCCGCTTGGGCAAACTGGCATCTAGCCTTGGGCTCGACTTTCATCAGCAGCGCCGGGATCCCCATCGCCGCCATCAGCCAGAAGATATTGGCTCCCCAAAGGCCGTACAACCAGCCGCTCAACGCGGTCATCAGGGCCATGAAAGCGCCCATCGGCAAGGCGTTATACAATGCCTGCAAGGCAACCATCTGGTTGCTCTGTGCTTTCTGGATATAACGGATAGTGGCCAGGTGACAAGCGGCGAACGTCACACCGTGCAGGGCCTGAGCTGCGATCAGCAAAGGTAATTCGGTCATACTGGCAGTGATCCCCCAGCGGATCAGTACGCCGACAGCGGCCAGGCGGAACATCCCCGCCACTGACCAACCGGCAAAAAGGCGTTTGCTCATGGCAAATACCGCCACTTCCGCCACCACCGAGAAGCTCCACAGATAACCAATCACATCTTCGCTGTAGCCGACTTCCTTCCAGTAAATAGCACTGAAACTGTAGTAGGCGGCATGGCTACCCTGCAGCAAGGCAATAATGGTCAGGAAACGAAGTACCGCCGGATCACGCAAGAGCTGCATCAGTGCCGGACGCGGCTGGTCGTGGCTACCCGGCTCAGAAACTGGCAGGATAGTCGGCTGGCGCATCCCCAGCAGTAGAGACCCGACCAAACCCGCGGCCGCCACCCAAGGGATCACATCCGGGCTGTACTGTGCCGCCAATAATCCCACCACGGTAGAGCCAGCAATAAAGGCAATCGAGCCCCACAGGCGGGTTCGACCATAGTCGAGGTGGCCTTCTTTGGCGTAGTGGTTAGCCAAGGCATCAGAGAGCGGAACAATCGGCCCGACCATCATGTTATAAATCACTGTTATGATGGTAAGTGCCCACAAACTTCCGCCACAATAGATATAGGCAATACAGCTGATCAACGCCGCCAAACTAAAGCCGCGCAGGGCAGGAATAAGATGCTCGACTTTATGGATACGCGGGGTAAGCACCAGATTAGCCAAGCAACGGACACCAAAGCCCAGTCCCAGCAACAGGCCAATATTGGAGGCACTGACCTCAAGGTACGCCAACCACAACGCCCAGAACGGAAGATAAACACCATAATTAAAGAAAAACCCCAGCAGGTACTGCGAGGTCCAACCGTAAGGGCTACTACGAAACATGCCTTGTCCTATCGTACTGAAAATAATCTGGGCGTTATTATGCCTTTAATGGAACATCGCCCCAATGAAATTCTCCCCCCTTTTTCTTTCCCCCATTTCGCCCCTGCTGCCCACCCTTTTTACCGATAGTAGACTAAAGTCGTCTGGAGCTTTTGCGCCATCAGGCAGACACTGCATACAGTGCCAATCGTTCCGGAGAGCGCCATGTCAGACAGCTTTGATACCTCCCTGCCCCCTTTTGACCGCCTCAGCAGCGCGCAGCAGCAGCGTCTGATCGACTCGCTCGATGTAGCCTATTACCGCCACGGGGATATCCTGATCGAAGCCGGCAAACCGAGCGAGCAGCTTTACATCATCATCAAAGGAAGCGTCGAGGAAAGTGCCGCTGACGGCCGTGAAATCTATGCCCATTACACCAGCGATGATCTGTTCGATGTCCGCTCCCAGCTGGAATCTTGTTGCCGCCACCGCTATACCGCGCTAGAAGATACCTTGTGCTACCTGCTTCCCAAGCCGCTGTTTCTCGATCTCTACCGCAGCAACAGTCAGTTTGCCGCCTACTTCGATACCAGCCTGGCCCGCCGCCAGCAGTTGCTGGAAGAGGCGCAGCGCCAGCAGAACTTGGCTGAATTCATCCTGACTCGGGTCGACAACAGCAATATCCAACCTTGCCTGATCCTGCCGCGCAGCTGTGATTTGCACGCCGCGACAGTGAAACTGCAGCAGCAGGGCATGGATGCCGCCTTGGTCGAAGCCGGTGACACACAGCCCTACGGCATAATTACCCGCACCAATTTGCTCCATGCGGTGATGCTGGACAATCTGCCAGCCACCACCGCGATTGGCGAGGTGGCCACCAGCCCGGTAGTCAGCATCAGCAAGGGCGACTACCTGTTCAATGCGATGCTGGCGATGACCCGGCACAAGGTAAAGCGGGTATCCGTCACCGACGGCGAAGCACTGGTGGGCATGCTGGATCTCACCCAGGTGCTGAGCCTATTTTCCACCCATTCCCATGTCCTGACATTGCGGATCGCCCGCGCGACAACGGTCGAGGAGCTCTCGCTGGCGGCCAGCAGCCAATCACGGCTGGTGGCGACCCTGTTCAACAACGGCATCCATACCCGTTTCGTGATGGAGCTGATCGCGGCGGTCAATGAGCAAATTATCGAAAAAGCCTTCCGCCTGGTGGTGCCGCAGGCACTGCAGAACCACTGCTGCTTAGTCGTTATGGGCTCGGAAGGGCGCGGCGAGCAAATTCTCAAGACCGACCAGGACAATGCCCTGATCATCGAAGACGGTGTCGAATGGCCGGGGCTGGGTGACACCATGGAAGCCCTGACCCACACCCTGCACCAGCTGGGCTACCCGCTCTGCCCGGGCAAGGTGATGGTCAATAACCCCAAATGGGTCAAACACCAAAGTGAGTGGTTACATACCCTAAAAGACTTTGCCCGCAAGGGAACCGAGAATGAAATGATGGACTTGGCGATCCTCGCCGACAGCCATGCCGTCGCCGGCAACCCCGAACTGCTACGCCCTATCAAACAACAACTGCATCAGCAAATGGCCGAGCAGGAATTACTGCTGGCCACCTTCACCCGCCCCGCCATGCGCTTTAGCGTCCCGCTATCCTTGTTCGGCAAGTTGAAATCCGGCAAGGATGGGCTGGATATCAAGCGTGGCGGTATTTTCCCGATTGTGCACGGTGTGAGGGCGCTGGCGCTGGAGCACGGTATCGAGGACAACAACACCTTCACCCGCCTCGAGCAGCTGGCACAGCACAAGGTATTGGAAACAGAGACCGCCTCCAACCTCAGCGAGGCGCTGAAGCTGTTCATCAAATTGCGGCTGCGCCAGCAGCTGGATATTCCTGCCGGTGGCTTGCAACAGCACCTCAATGTCGAGCGGCTCAACCGTGCCGACCGTGACTTGCTGCGCCATAGCCTGCATGTGGTGAAAAAATTCAAGGAATGGCTCGGGTACCACTACCAGATCCGTGATTAGCACCGGCCAAGGAGCAGAATGATGATCAATACCCTCAAACGCTGGTGGTACCGCCATAAATTCAAGGACAGTGAGTACCGCGACCTATTTTCCCGCTACCGCGGCACCGAGCTGGTCTCGCTCGACTGCGAAACCACCAGCTTAGATCCGCACAGTGCCGAGCTGGTCACCATCGCGGCGACCCGGATCCAGGATAACCGCATCCTGACCAGCCAGTCTATCCACCTGACCCTGCGCGCACCGGCCAGCCTCGATGCCGGCTCGGTGGCCATCCACCGCATCCGCCACCAGGATCTCAACCAGGGCATGGAAGAAAGCCAGGCGCTGGAAAAGCTGCTGGCCTTTATCGGCAACCGCCCGTTGGTCGGCTACCATATCCGCTATGACAAAACGATCCTTGACCGCTATTTCCGCCGCCACTTCGGTTTCCCGCTGCCCAACAAGACCGTCGAGGTCAGCCACCTCTACCACGAGCAGCTCGAGCGCCAACTGCCCAATGCCTATTTTGACCTTAGCCTCGAGGCCATCAGCCGCCACCTCGACCTGCCGGTACCGCCGCGCCACGATGCCCTGCAGGATGCCATTGCCGCTGCAATGATCTACGTTCGGCTAAAACACGGTGATCTACCTCACCCTGTTGCCAGACAAGCCTGACAGGCCGACAAAGAAATCTGACTAATCAACACCTTATAAAGTTAATCTCTTGCGCTTTATCAGCGATAAAGCGCAAGTTTTTGACTGCAACAGCGCTGCAAAACCGGCCTTTTCCCCGCATTCCGCCCACTCTCATCCTAAAGTCTAATTGAGACCTGCGGCGATCTGTCGGAAGTTATTAACCACGCAAGCCAAAACCTGCATACAGAATAATCCGGTCCAGTACGGACATTAACGGAACACAAGGAGAAAAGAATGAGTGAGGTTCATGTGTATCCAGTAAACCAGGACATCGCAGCCAACGCCCATATTACCGATGAGCAGTACCGTGAAATGTACCAGCAGTCTGTGATCAACCCGGAAGGCTTCTGGCGCGAGCACGGCCAGATTGTTGACTGGATCAAGCCATTCAGCCAGGTCAAGAACACCTCGTTCGATACCGGCCATGTCAGCATCAACTGGTTCGCAGACGGCACCCTCAACGTGTCAGCCAACTGTATTGACCGCCACCTGGCGACCCGCGGCGACCAGCCAGCCATTATCTGGGAAGGCGATGACCCGGCTGATGATGCCACCCTCACCTATAACGAACTGCACGAGCAAGTGTGCCAGTTTGCCAATGCCCTGAAGAGCCAAGGCGTACGCAAAGGTGATGTGGTTTGCCTTTACATGCCAATGGTTGCCGAAGCCGCGGTTGCCATGCTGGCCTGTACCCGCATCGGTGCGGTCCACACCATTGTATTCGGTGGCTTCTCGCCAGAAGCCCTAGCCGGCCGTATTACCGACTCCAATGCCAAGGTCGTGGTCACGGCCGATGAGGGGATCCGCGGCGGCCGTGCGGTACCGCTGAAGAAAAATGTCGATGATGCGCTGGCCAACGACGAAGTCACCAGCGTCGAGAAAGTGATTGTGTTCAAGCGCACCGGCGGCAGCGTTGAGTGGGACAGCAGCCGCGATGTCTGGTGGCATGAAGCGACAGCCGTTGCCTCTTCCCACTGTGAACCAGAAGAAATGAATGCCGAAGACCCGCTGTTCATCCTCTACACCTCGGGTTCAACCGGTAAGCCGAAAGGCGTACTGCACACCACCGGCGGCTACCTCGTATACGCCACCATGACCTTCAAATATGTTTTCGACTACCAAGAAGGCGATATCTACTGGTGTACCGCCGATGTGGGCTGGATCACCGGACACAGTTATCTTGTCTATGGCCCGCTGGCCAACGGTGCGACTACCCTGCTGTTTGAAGGTGTACCGAACTACCCATCGACCAGCCGCATGAGCGAAGTGGTCGACAAACACAGCGTCAACATCCTTTATACCGCACCGACCGCTATCCGTGCCCTGATGGCAAAAGGCGATGAAGCCATTGCTGGCACCAAACGTTCATCGCTGCGTATCATGGGATCAGTCGGCGAGCCTATCAATCCTGAAGCGTGGGAGTGGTACCACCGCACCATCGGTGACAGCCGCTGCCCGATTGTCGACACCTGGTGGCAGACCGAAACCGGCGGTATTCTGATCACGCCACTACCGGGCGCAACCGCCCTTAAACCAGGTTCGGCAACCCGTCCGTTCTTCGGTGTTCAGCCGGCATTGGTCGATAACATGGGTAACATCCTTGATGGTGCTACCGAGGGTAACCTGGTGATGATCGACTCCTGGCCAGGCCAAATGCGCACCCTGTGGGGCGATCATGACCGCTTCGAGCAAACCTACTTCTCGACCTTCAAAGGCATGTACTTTACCGGTGACGGCGCCCGCCGCGATGAAGACGGTTACTACTGGATCACCGGTCGTGTCGATGACGTACTGAACATTTCCGGTCACCGCATGGGGACGGCTGAAATCGAATCGGCACTGGTGGCCTTCGACAAGATTGCCGAAGCGGCGATTGTCGGGGTACCGCACGATATCAAGGGCCAGGCTATCTACGCCTATATCACCCTCAACGATGGCGAAATCCCATCGGCGGAGCTGCACAAAGAAGTCAAAGACTGGGTGCGCAAGGAAATCGGCCCAATCGCGACACCGGACTTCCTGCACTGGACCGATGCACTACCGAAGACCCGCTCGGGCAAAATCATGCGCCGTATCCTGCGCAAGATTGCCACCGGCGACACGGCAACCCTGGGTGATACGTCCACCCTGGCCGACCCAAGCGTGGTGGAGAAACTGATCGCAGAAAAGCAAAAAGTGCTATAAGTCCTCTGTAAATGAATCAAAGCCGCCCAAGCTCAGCTTGCCGGCGGCTTTTTTGATCCAGTGCTAAAAGTTACACTTCTGTCGCAACTAGCTGTTGTCTCCTGCCCATAGGTCACGCATAGTGTCAGCTGCGACAAATTCCATTCACCCCCCTCGAGCGCCAAGCAGCGTACACGTGTACAAATTAAAATGTGGTGATTAGACCAGTATTTTGCTGCGATTTGCGGTGAATTCTCTATAATTGCACATCAAGCATGTTTTGGCAGATAACATCGGAACACAGGGAAGCAACTTTTCAGATTTTTGCACGTTGCTAGAGTAAAACCTCAAATACAAGTGATATAACGTCAAGATGTCGACCGTTCAACGAATTATACTGATCAATGGCCCGAACCTGAACCTACTGGGTTTACGCGAGCCGGGGCATTACGGCCAGCAGTCACTGGCACAGATCGTAACGCACTTAACTGCCAAAGCTACCGAGTTAGGCGTGACGCTAGACCACATCCAATCGAACGCGGAGCACGAGATTATCGAAGCGATCCACCAGGCCCACGGCACGGTCGATTTCATCCTGATCAATCCGGCTGCCTTTACCCACACCAGCGTTGCTATCCGCGATGCCCTGTTGGGGGTCAGCATCCCGTTCATTGAAATACACCTGTCTAATGTTCATGCCCGGGAACCATTCCGCCACCACTCCTACCTGTCAGATAAGGCTGTTGGGGTGATCTGCGGTTTGGGCCCAGATGGTTATGAATTCGCCCTGCAAGCTGCGGTTCGCCGCCTGCAAGCAGACGCCAACTGAACATAAAAGAGAAAGATAAATGGATATTCGTAAAATCAAAAAACTGATTGAGCTAGTAGAAGAGTCTGGTATTGCCGAGCTGGAAATCTCTGAAGGTGAAGAGTCCGTTCGCATCAGCCGTGCCACTGCCCCAGTAGCAGCGCCGACTCAGGTGATCGCCGCTCCAGCACCGGTTGCCGCTCCAGCTGCTGCCGCTCCAGCCGCAGCTCCTGCTGCCGAAGCACCGGCCGCTGCTGCCGCGCCTGCTGGCCACCAGGTCCTATCGCCAATGGTAGGTAGCTTCTACCGTGCGCCTAGCCCTGATGCGAAACCATTTGTTGAAGTCGGCCAGACTGTCAATGCCGGTGATACTCTATGTATCGTCGAAGCGATGAAGATGATGAACCAGATCGAAGCTGACAAAGCCGGTACGGTTGTAGCTATCCTGGCAGAAGACGGCGATGCCGTTGAGTTCGACCAGCCGCTAGTTATCATCGAGTAACCGGGGCCTTTTATGCTAGATAAAATTGTAATTGCTAACCGAGGCGAGATTGCGCTGCGTATCCTGCGCGCATGTAAAGAGCTCGGTATCAAGACGGTCGCGGTGCACTCCACGGCTGACCGCGATCTCAAACACGTACTGCTGGCTGACGAGGCGATCTGCATCGGTCCGGCCAAGAGTACCGAGAGCTACCTGAACATTCCGCGCATCATCAGTGCGGCAGAAATCACCGGTGCGGTGGCAATCCACCCGGGTTACGGTTTCCTGTCTGAAAACGCTGATTTTGCCGAGCAGGTAGAGCGCTCTGGCTTTATTTTCGTTGGCCCGAAAGCCGAGACCATCCGCCTAATGGGTGACAAGGTTTCTGCGATCACCTCGATGAAAAAAGCCGGCGTTCCTTGTGTACCAGGCTCTGACGGTCCACTGGATAACGATGAAGCCAAGAACAAAGCCTTTGCCAAGCGCATCGGCTACCCGGTGATCATCAAGGCATCAGGCGGCGGCGGTGGCCGTGGTATGCGTGTGGTACGCAGCGAAGCTGAGCTGATCGAAGCTATCCAGATGACCCGTGCCGAAGCCAAGGCAGCTTTCAACAACGATATGGTTTACATGGAGAAATTCCTGGAAAACCCACGCCATATCGAAGTTCAGGTACTGGCTGACGGCCAGGGCGGTGCCATCCACCTGGGTGAGCGTGACTGTTCAATGCAGCGCCGCCACCAGAAAGTGGTAGAAGAAGCCCCGGCTCCGGGCATCACCGAGGAAATGCGCAAGTACATCGGTGAGCGCTGTACCCGCGCCTGTATCGAAATCGGCTACCGCGGTGCCGGTACCTTCGAGTTCCTTTACGAGAACGGTGAATTCTACTTCATCGAAATGAACACCCGTATCCAGGTTGAGCACCCAGTGACCGAGATGGTCACCGGCGTTGACCTGATCAAAGAGCAGCTGCGCATCGCCGCGGGTCAGCCACTGTCATACACTCAGGATGACATCAAGATCAAAGGCCACGCGGTTGAGTGCCGTATCAACGCCGAAGATCCTGAGCGCTTCCTGCCTTGCCCAGGCAAAATCGAACGTTTTCACGCGCCTGGCGGCATGGGCGTACGCTGGGAGTCGCACATCTACACCGGCTACAGTGTACCGCCATTCTACGATTCAATGATCGGCAAGCTGATCACCTTCGGTGAGAACCGTGACGTGGCGATTGCCCGCATGAAGAACGCGCTGGGTGAGATGATCATCGACGGTATCAAGACCAACGTTCCCCTTCAGCAGGAAATCATGGCAGACGAGAACTTCCAGCACGGTGGTGCCAATATCCACTACCTCGAGAAGAAACTCGGCCTGCAATAAGGTTGACACCTTCAAGGAAAAAGCTGCTTCGGCAGCTTTTTTTATCTCTTTGTATCGCATTTTCGCTCACTTCCTAGCGCTCCCTGCTAACTTTTGCCACAATAGCCTCCTTAAATTTGTATGAAGAATGAGCAAAGGCGCATCCTTTGATTGCCCCTTCGCTGCCCATCAACCGGAAACAACACCATGAAAACGCTGTCTGCGCGCTATCGCCAGGCCCACAAGGAAGCCAAATGGGCAGTCGGCCTCGCTTTGGCCTACTTCGCCTGGTGGTATATCTCGGCCTATGCTTTTGCCCCTAGCGGCATAGACGAAAGCCTGCCTACCCTGTACTGGGGATTTCCTTTATGGTTCCTCCTGGCCTGTATCATCGGCCCTGTCCTGTTCACCGTGCTCTGTGGCCTGATGGTGAAATATCTCTACCGCGACATGTCGCTTGAAGTCGAACAGGAGGCGGATGATGAATAGCCAACTGCTGATCCCCCTCGTCTTATATCTGATGGCCGTGTTCGGCCTTGCGATCTACACCCGCCGCCACCGCGGCAGTGGCAGCGGCTTTCTCAACGAATACCTGGTCGGCAACCGCAGCATGGGCGGCTTTGTCCTGGCGATGACGCTAGCAGCGACGTATGCCAGTGCCAGCTCGTTCATCGGCGGACCGGGTGCGGCCTACAAAATGGGCCTCGGCTGGGTACTGCTGGCAATGATCCAGCTACCGGCCGCCTGGCTGACCCTCGGAGTACTGGGCAAGAAATTTGCCATCGAGGCGCGCCGCCACAACGCCCTGACGCTGAACGATATTCTCTATGCCCGCTATAAAAACCGGGCCGTGGTGATCTTTGCCTCACTAGCACTATTGCTGGCGTTCTTCGGCACCATGGTGGTGCAGTTTGTCGGCGGTGCGCGCCTGCTGCAAACCGTCACAGGCCTGTCCTACCACCACGGTTTGATCTTGTTTGCCGCCACCGTCGGCCTCTACACCACTATCGGGGGCTTTCGCGCCGTGGTCATGACCGATACCGTGCAGGGGATCATGATGATCATCGGCACCATTGCGCTGCTGGTTGGTATCGTCCACGCCGGGGGCAGCATTGGCGAAATGATGGGCGAGCTCCACCGTATCGATCCGGCTCTGATCACCCCATTCGGCCCTGACAACTTCCTCAGCCAACCTTTCATGCTCAGTTTCTGGGTGCTGGTGTGTTTCGGCGTCATCGGCCTGCCCCATGCGGCGGTGCGCTGCATGTCCTATAAATCGACCGACTCCCTGCACAAGGGCATGGTGATCAGTACCGCCATGGTGGCCTTCCTGATGCTCGGCATGCACCTCGCCGGCGCGCTGGGCCGAGCCATCGTGCCGGATATTGCCAGCCCGGATCAGATCATGCCGACATTGATGATAACGGTGCTGCCGCCTGTGGTCGCCGGCGTCTTCCTCGCCGGGCCGATGGCAGCCATTATGTCGACTATTGACTCCCAGCTGATCCAGGCCTCGGCCACCCTGCTCAAGGATCTGTACCTCAACTACATCAACCCGAAAGCCGCTCACGGACCAGAAGCGGAAAGCCGACTCCCGAAGCTATCGCTATGGGTCACCGGCATTTTCTCACTGCTGGTCTTCGTCGCTGCCACCAATCCGCCGGATATGATCATCTGGCTCAACCTGCTCGCCTTTGGCGGCATGCAGGCAGTTTTCCTATGGCCGCTGGTCCTGGGCCTCTATTGGAAAAGGGCCTCAGCGACTGGAGCCTTCGCCTCAATGGTCAGCGGATTGGCCTGTTATATTGCCCTATCGCTGCTTAAGCCCGACTTAGGCGGTATCCATGCCATCGTGCCAACGCTAGCAATTAGCCTTGTCACCTTCGTTGGGGGGAGCCTGGCGAGGCCAGTACCGCAGCAGACCCTGCAACAGGTCTAAAACAGCCTACTGATAGCACCTTCGGGTGCTATCTTTTTTTTAACTGGCTAAAAATCATGCTAGACTCCGCATCCTTGAATTTAGCTAACCTAAAAGCGAAATAACCATGCCTTGGATTCAAATCAAACTGAACGCGACGGCTGAGAATGCTGAAGCTATCGGCGACATGCTGATGGAAGAGACGGGCGCAGTCTCGGTAACCTTCCTTGATGCTCAGGACACGCCGGTATTCGAACCTCTGCCGGGTGAAACCCGCTTGTGGGGCGATACCGATGTGGTCGGCCTGTACGATGCAGAAACGGATATGAACTTTGTCCTGGAGATGCTAAACAACAGCCCGCTGATTGCCGACGATTTTGCTCACAAGATCGAGCAGTTGGAAGACAAGGACTGGGAGCGCGAGTGGATGGACAACTTCCACCCAATGCGCTTTGGCCGTCGCCTGTGGATTTGCCCAAGCTGGCGTGAAGTCCCAGAGCCAGATGCAGTAAACGTGATGCTGGATCCGGGCCTGGCGTTCGGGACCGGTACCCACCCGACCACCTCGCTTTGCCTTGAGTGGCTGGACGGCCAGGATCTGGCAGGCAAAACCATTATCGACTTCGGCTGTGGCTCGGGCATCCTGGCGATTGCCGCTCTGAAGCTGGGTGCCAAGAAGGTGATCGGTATTGACATCGATCCGCAGGCAATCCAAGCCTCCCGCGACAATGCCGAACGCAATGGCGTGGCAGATAACCTCGAGCTTTACCTGCCTCAGGATCAGCCAGAAGGTATCCAGGCTGACGTGGTTGTCGCCAACATCTTGGCTGGCCCGCTGCGCGAGCTATCGCCGGTGATCAAGAGCCTGGTCAAAGACAACGGCCTGCTGGCTATCTCCGGCGTGCTTGAGAGCCAGGCAGAAGATGTCGCGACCTATTACAGCGACGAGCTATCGCTTGACCCAATTGCCGCCCGCGAAGAGTGGTGCCGCATCTCTGGGCGCAAAGCATAATCGACTTTTTCCTCTTCGATTAACAGTCAATTGATTGAAAAAAGTACAGTTTTGAAAGTCAAAACCTAAATGCTCAATTATTGGCCTTTTCAGAAGGGGAAAAAATGCGTAAAATGCGCGCCCTTACTGGCATAGTCAGGAATAGACGTTTGAAGATCGGTCCTTATCAACTTAACAACCAGCTGATAGTCGCCCCAATGGCAGGTGTGACCGATCGGCCATTTCGTGAACTATGCCTGCGCTACGGGGCAGGCATGGCTGTAAGCGAAATGATGTCGTCTAACCCAGACCTGTGGAAAACGTCCAAGTCCCAGAACCGCATGGTACATGAAGGCGAGTCGGGGATCCGCTCGGTGCAAATCGCTGGCGCTGATCCCAAACTGATGGCCGAGGCGGCACAGTTCAGTGTTGAAAACGGTGCGCAAATCATCGATATCAACATGGGCTGTCCAGCCAAGAAGGTCAACAAACGCCTAGCAGGCTCAGCCCTGCTGCAGTATCCCGAACTGATCGAAGATATCCTTCGCACCGTCGTCGAGGCGGTTGATGTTCCGGTGACGCTCAAAACCCGTACTGGCTGGGATCTTGAAAACCGAAACTGTGTCGATATTGCCAAACGTGCCGAACAATGTGGCATCCAGGCGCTGGCTCTGCACGGCCGGACCAAAGCCTGTATGTACAAAGGCGAGGCAGAATACGATTACATCAAGGCAGTGAAAGAAGCGATCTCGATTCCGGTGATTGCGAACGGTGATATCGACTCACCGGAGAAGGCACGCTTTGTACTGGATTACACCGGTGCCGATGGCTTGATGATTGGCCGCCCTGCGCAAGGTCGGCCGTGGATTTTCCAGGAAATCCACCATTACTTAACAACTGGCGAACACCTGCCGGCTCCATCATTCGATGAAGTTGGTAGCATCATGCTGGGCCATGTTCAGGAACTCCACCGCTTCTACGGCGAGTACCTAGGCTTGCGTATCGCACGCAAGCACGTGGGCTGGTATTTGAAAGAGCATGCCCCAGCAGGTGATTTCCGCCGGACCTTCAACGCAATCGAGGATGCCCAACAGCAACTCGATGCGCTGCAAGGCTACTTCGACAACGTTGCATAAATACGAGAAGAGCTTACAGAATATGTTCGAACAAAATCTGACTTCCGAAGCATTGACAGTAACTACTGTTACTTCACAGGACCAAATCACACAGAAGCCACTTCGTGACTCTGTTAAGGCGTCACTGAAAAACTACCTGGCTCAACTAAACGGTCAGGAAGTCGATGATCTGTACGAGCTAGTGCTTGCTGAAGTTGAGCAGCCACTACTGGACACCATCATGCAGTACACCCGCGGTAACCAAACGCGCGCGGCAACCATGATGGGTATCAACCGCGGTACTCTTCGCAAGAAACTGAAAAAATACGGCATGAACTGATAGTTCTATCGTAAACAATTGAAAAACCGTGAATTCAATACTTTTGAGTTCGCGGTTTTTTTATACATGTACCCCCACATGTACCCCAACTCTCAAATCGCATTGGATTAGTAGCATTTTGAAACCAGTGATCATTCAGCTCGACAAAGAAACACTTGCAGGACACGAAGGAAAGGTTCAGCCATTAGGCGGCCTCCAGAAAATAATGGAAGGGCTGGATACTTTACATTCAACCGAACTTTCTCAGCTCACTGACATTTTCCCACTAAATGCAGTAGCCAAGGCTGTGAACAAGGCAGTTCAAGAGATTGCTAGCCAAGAATCCAAGGAATATCTAGAAAGATTGATCAAAGCGGCCTTGGATAACTGTCATATAAAGCAACTGGAACAGTGCGATATCGCTGAAGGCCTCCTAAACGATATAGTCAAAGATCGAGTAGCCAAAATCCATGGGGGAATGAAGAGTAAGCGCCAAACCAATGCAGCAATAGACTGGATAATAAGGGCGGTAAAAACCTTCTATGAGGTAGTTAGACACAAAGAGTGTCAGATCGGAGCATTAGTCAACAAAATTTTAAATCGTGACGCATTCAAAGACAAGCTCAAGCCAGCGTTCAATACCATCATGAAATATACAGCAGGCTTTGCACCCAAAACGGCATTCAGAAAGGGGCGAGCACGACAAGCCGAACATGAAGCTATTGAGGTATTCATCTCTCAGCTTGTTTAAACCACCAATAAACTAGCAGCCAATTTATTGAGGTATCCCAATCAGACAGAATGAGGTCAATTCAAGACAACATTCTGGAAAGATTGATGGCAAAAGCACTTCAACACCTGCCCGCTGCACCCACAAACCAAATAGTGCAAACCGATCGGCTCATTCGAGAGCGCGAGCGGCGACTGATCACGTCTATTAGTCGGAGCCATTGCTACAAGCTTGAACAAGATGACCGATTCCCTAAGCGCGTGGTTCTAGGCCCAAGATCTGTTGCGTGGAAATTGAGCGAAATTCTGACGTGGCTGGACAATAGTTAGTGAACCATCGCAGAAAGACAAACAGTAAGGGCATGCGGCCAAATGGTCGCGGTCCCAAAGGAGGATTTGTAATGGCACTGCACGCAATTATTGACCACAAAGACTACCAATCTTTATCTGCCCCTGCACAGTCATTGTTGTGGACTATAGCACGCCAGTACAACGGCTATAACAATGGATGGTTGAAAGGAACATTAGAGATTCTAAAACCATGGGGATGGAAGAAAGACCGACTGAAAGCATGCTTAAAAGAACTAAAAGACAAAGATTGGTTAAGAGTCACTCGTGTCCCACGATACCCCAAAGATCCTTATCGATATGCTTTATCTTGGGAAGAAATCAACTCCGATAAAGATGGTATGGACGAAGGTGCTAAAGCTTATCCAAAACGCTCACTAAAATAATCAGGGTAAGAAAAAACACCATTAAAAACACTTTAAGGGCGGTAAAACCAACCTTAAAACATCAAACACCTTTCCTTTTAGTCATTTAATGGCGAAAAAACCGCTATTAAACGACCTTATAGCACCAATTTAAGGGCGGAAAATCCGCCTCATCTATAGAAATTTACCATCACAAGTATCACAAAAGGAGTAAAGAAGTGATGCACAAATATGGAAAAGCATTCCTTGATGAGAAAACAACATACCCTAAACTCACAAAAAAATCGTTCTGTGAAAGGGAACAAATCACACTAGGTACACTGAACAAGTCAATAAAATACTACCTAAGCCCTGTAGATACGAAAGTCATAGAAGAGTCCAGAGTCAAAGATAAGGTTATCAAAACACTAAAAGAGCGCATTAGCAGCCTCCAAGCTGAACTCGAATCCACTCA
This sequence comes from Photobacterium gaetbulicola, assembly GCF_003025515.1. Taxonomy (NCBI): domain Bacteria; kingdom Pseudomonadati; phylum Pseudomonadota; class Gammaproteobacteria; order Vibrionales; family Vibrionaceae; genus Photobacterium; species Photobacterium gaetbulicola. The sequence goes on from NZ_PYME01000034.1 coordinate 55,057, forward strand.
GCAGGCAAAGGTGCTGGTAGAAGGGCAACTAGATATCATGGTGACAGAACTAGTAAACCGTCTACCTCACCGATAAAGAATGTCGCTATTGCGCAGAAATCCTCTCGGGGCTGAAACCAACCCCATGAACCGAAAAGTGCGCAATTCTTGAAAAAGACATTAAAGCCATAGTTAACAAGATATTAGCTGCGGTTTTGAGTAAAGGGTAATTTCTTACATGTCGCACTAATGGATCATCTTGAACAAGTTACGCAACGTGATAGACAAAACTAAATGACCAGATTCAACCTAGACACTCTGCCCCTCTGTGGGGCAAAAACTCGCAGTGGTTCACCTTGCAATCGTAGAGGTAACAAACATAACGGACGTTGCAAACTACACGGAGGTGGCTCTACGGGGCCAAGAACCAAAGAAGGAAAGCTAGCCTCACGGCAAAATGCTCGAAAAGAGCCGCCAATGACGATGTTTGAGGTTCGGCATGATATGCGGATAGTAGAGCAAGCAAGAGCCGCTTACTTTTCTATCAAACGCTTGATGCTAGAGCCGAAAATAGAATGGAACAAGGTATTTCGTGTCATAGAGCGAGATCGGATGGCCTTGGAATCTGTTAAGTACTCAATCTTTGAAATCGAAGACCAAGACGCATTATTAATAATCCAGAGCGCCCTTGACGAGTATTACAAAGAAACGGCTAGCCAGCATCTGAAATTTCATATTCACCAGCTTGTAATGCCCTATTCGAAGTTTGCACGTGGCTACACAAAAACACAAAGCGACCATTTGACCGAGTGGCTGATGAAACGCCCCGCCCCTTGGGAAGGTTAGTAATACTACACTACCAACCCATGCCCGCGCTGCTTGAGCCACTCCCGGTGCTCTTTGTAGTCGGGCATAACTCTTTCAACTTCCTTCCAGAACTGCGTTGAGTGGTCATGGTGCAGCAAGTGACACAGCTCATGGACAACAACGTAGTCCACCACTCGGTTGGGTGCCATCACAATCACCCAGTTGAACTCCAAGTCGCCATACGGCGTGCAACTGCCCCAGCGGCTTTTGAAATCCTTAATGCGAACCACACCAGTTTCAACTCCCACCAGCTTGCGATAGCGGCGAACTTTCTCTCGGATCTTACGGTCTGCATTGCGCTTGTACCAGCTTTGCAGCAAGCGCCGAATGTAGTGAGGTTGCTGTTTAGGGGCTGGTACGGTAACCGTAATTCTGCCGTTTACCAGTTTTGGCGCAATCAAATCGCCTGTAAGGACTTTTAAGCGATAGTTACGCCCTAAGTAAGGGTAAGCCTCCCCAGATACGAATTGATTGCTACTAGCAGGCTTGGCGAGAGCCGCATGAGCCAGCTTCTCGATTATCCAGCGATGTTTATCCGCCACCAGCTGCTCGATACGCTCTATCGGCAACTGACGGGGAGCTACTAATGTCACCAAACCACCGTCAATCTTCAAAGCAGCCGTTTTGCGACGAGATGAACGCTCGATAACCACATCATATCCATCGCCCTGCACTACCTGCGTTAGCCTATCTGATGATTTTGTATTCACGCTCATTGATTACAAGCCTGCCGCCTGATGACTGAACTTGATTTTCGCCAAGTCCATAAAACGCTCTTGTAACACACTAACCAGTTCTCTTTTGCCGAAAGACTGATCGAGCACGGTGCGTTTAATCTCTTTCTTCATCCGCTTTATCTCGTCTGGCTTATTGAAAAAGTCGATTATCTTAGTCGCTTCATCCAGCATCTGCACCAAGGTTTGCGTCGTATCTTTGATAGACTCATGCGTGGCTTCATCAATCACATCGCCATCGCTAACCTGCACTACCTCAGCCATTAGAATGTTGTAGAAGGCAAACTCCGTTTCAGATAGTCCAACATCCTGCGCGGCTTGCTGGTGGCCGGTTTTAATGTCATCGGTCATCTCCAGCAGTAACTCAAGCTGTTGCTCCCATTGGCCGTGAGTCTTCTCGATAATGTCGCGCAGGCGCAAGCTCAGTGAACGGTAATACTCCGGATCTTCATCAATGTTGATGGTGATATGGTGCTTGATGGCACTCTCAATCTCCGATGCTTTGGACTCATCAGATTTGGCAGGCTTGATGCTCTCTTTGAAATTGGCTGCCAGCAGGTCAATTGGCGGGATTTTTGGGTCTACCCCTGTGCTGAGGATATGCTCATCCACCAGCTGGCGCACCTTCTCGCCGATATCACGCATGTCCAGCCCTTCGTCGCGGTACTTAGTCTTTGCTGCATTGTGGATTTTACCCAGCAGCTTCATATCCGGGATATAAGGGGCAACGGAAGGGTCTGGCAGAATCACGTTGAACTGTTTGGCGAACTGCTTGAACGCCATATCAAACTGCGCCCGTACCGTTTCACTTTTCAGAGCCAGCACATAGTCATCAATATCATCACTTTTGACGTGCTTGAAGAATGACATGGCCAAAGTGTGTTTGGCTTTCAGCTTAGGCAATTCGTCTTTAAGGCTTTGGTAAGTACCATCTACATCTTCACTACTAAACAGCTCCAACGCTTCAGTGAGATGGGTAGCCAAACCGTAGTAATCCACCACATAACCACAACGCTTGCCCTTGTAGGTACGGTTTACCCGTGCAATCGCCTGCATCAAAGTATGGTCTTGCAACTTACGGTCGATATACATCACCTGTGCGATTGGTGCATCAAAGCCTGTCAATAGCATATCTTTGACGATCAAAAAGGCAGTATTGTCGAACTTCTTGTCTTTATCGGCCGTGCCTTGCTCGTCGATACCAAATGGCTTTTTGAAGTTGCTGATAACCTTCTTATGATGAGTTTTGTCTGTGTACTGCGCGATATATTTTTCATCATTGTGATCACCGGAGATAATCACCTCTGATGGTGGCGCATCGAGCTCATCCAGCGTCTTCTTAAATAGCGCGGCCACATGACGACTGCCGACCACAATCATCGCTTTAAAACCATCAGGGCGGATGGTTTCCTTATAGTGTTTAAGCAGATCCAAGCAGACCCAGCGCACACGAGCAGGCGCTTCACGCACAGCTCGCTCTACGCCGTACTTTTTCTTTATCTCGCGCTGCTCTTCAGCGCTGTAATCACCAAAGTACTCTTCAAACAGCTTATCCAGTGACTCACCCGCCACCTCGGAGCGCACTTCACGGCCTTCATACAGTAGGCGTACAGTCGCACCATCTTCCACCGCCTGGTTAATCTTGTACTCATCGATATAACCACCAAACGCCTGACCCATCTTCTGGGTTTTCAGTAGTGGTGTGCCTGTAAAACCAATTTTCGGCGCATTGGGCAGCGCAGCATTGATGGTCATCGCTAAGCCACCAAACTGAGTACGATGCGCCTCGTCAGCTAATACTATGATCTTCTCGCTGGGGTTGAGATCGGCAAAGCCCTCGGCCACCTTGCTGCCAGCCCCTTGTTTCTCCTGCTCTTTTTCAAGGTCGGAAAACTTCTGCACCATGGCCGTGACCAGATCGGAACTGTCTTTTTTCAGCAGCTCTTTCAGCTCAGCCACCGAGCCCGCGTTGTAGACGGTTTCGCCTTGGGCATCGCGGAAGGTATTGGATAGCTGCTCGTCGAGCTGAGTACGGTCAGTGATAAACACCAGTTTGTACTGTTGTAGCTCGGGATCGCGGCGCATCTTCACCGCCAGCATTACCATGGTCAGTGACTTACCACTGCCTTGGGTATGCCATACCACGCCAGATTTAGCCTTGCGGTCACTGCCGTTTTTCAGTCGGGCTATCACCTTATTCACTGCGCGGTACTGCTGGTAACGGGCAACCTTTTTGATCATCCTGCCGTCGTCAGTTTCAAACAGAATGAAGTTTTGCAGGATATCGAGAAAACTGCTGATGCTGAACATCCCAGCCAACAGGCGTTGCTGGGCGGTAACCTCGGTAAGTACCTCATAGCTGGCTGGTGGCTCTGCTGCCATACGCAAATCAGCAAGACTGGCATCTTCGAGCGGCACTTCCTGTAACAGCCCATCCTCTAGGGCATCGTCTGGCTGCTGCAACTCCACTGCCGAGCGGAAAGAGAGAACATTATCCTCTAACGATTGCTGTGCTAACTGTTGCTCTGTAAACGGATAAGCATCTTTCCAGTCGCCATAGTGCTGGCTGCTAGAGCTGATGGTGCCCACCTTAGCCTGATCGCGACAGGTCGAAACCATCAGTTGGTTATACCAAAACAGCTTCTCTGCCCCTTCGTGATCTTCGCTGCGGCGCAGGTTGGCATAACGGCGCAGTTGATTGATACCGTTGCTCATCGGGTCTGAAATGTACGGCGACTTGCACTCAATCACCGCCAGCGGAAGACCATTCACAAAGCAGACAATATCGGGGATGATTTTCTGGTTTACCCCTTCGACCTTAAACTGGTTGGTACAGAGAAACTCGTTGTTATCTGGATTATCGAAGTCGATAAGTTTTACCGTCTGCCCTTTTCGTCCTTTGCCAAGATCTTGCTCAACAGAGAGGTAGTTCACCATCATCTGATAGAAGGCATGGTTGTACTCCATCAAAGCGGCAAAATTGGGGTGAGTCACCTCGCGCATCACCTTGCGCAGATTCTCATCGCTGATCCAAGGGTTAATCCGTTTTATCGCAGATTCTAGGCGCTTCACCAAAACCACATCACGCAGATAGGCGCGCTCTTGATTTGGATGCTCGGGAGCGAGGGTTTTGCCCTGCACGTACCGCCAGCCCTGTTTGACCAACTGGGCAATGGCGGGGGCTTCTACTTTATCGAATTCGTTGTTTGCCATTTATGCCTCACATTCCTTTGTGTGCGAGAAAGCGGCTTGCTCGGTTAGCGTCAGGTATTCAGCAATCTTCTCATTTGCTGCATTGAAACCTTCCTCCGTCATTAGCTGTGCAATTGGCACCTCGAAACCTATAGTGACAAAGCCCTTATCACGCTGATAAGCATCACTGTCGGCATAGCTTGGATAGGCAAGGCTGTTCCACTCTGCGTAATAGTCTTTGCTGCTTTCCTCGCAAGCACGGTAGATGCCCACTCGCAAAAGACTTTGCGCACTCTCTACATCTTGCGGCAGCTTTAACGCATCTGGCTGGCCTTTGCCTTTCTCCTTAACAATCCCCGTGTCATTGATGACAATCAGCTCTAGGGTATAGTCCCCTTGTGTCACCTTGCTTGTATCCACCACCCGTTTAAACACATAGCGGGTGACAGCGGCTGGCAGCAAATCCCATTGCCACTTTTTGAATGGATTCGCTCTGGCGGGTTTATCAAACAGCTGTGGTGTCCAAAAATCAAAGGTCGCATCCGCTTGTGTCGCTAAAGCATTAAGTTTTGGATGCAAGCGCTGGTAGTAGGCAGCCAATAAGCGATGTGCAGTACGCACCTGAAGAAAAAGATCGCCCGTTGATGTGGTCATTATTGTTCCTTTAAAGCTGATTGAAAACGGGGTAAGTCGAGCGATGTGAAGGCTTGTGTAAGTTCATCCAGATCTGTACTGGAATCGTCTTCATGCTCTGTTATTGGGTTAACCTCGGTTCTAAGTAGCGGGTGATTGAGTGACAAGGTAGGCAAATTAGAGCGGGTCAGCTCTGCCCATTTGAACGGTGAGGTTTGTTGACCATAAAGACTTAGCCCATCCAGCATATCCTGAATAATACGAGCGTCCTGTTTGGACAGCTCGCACTCGGACGGCTCACCAACGAGTTGCAACAACTGAGTGGTAACGGCATCCCATTTTAATGCCGCAATCCCCTTCAACTGCTGTTGCTTAGAGAGCAGACGCTTTGCCCACCGCGCTGCGTCTGCTTGCTCGATCCGCCCTATCGCCAAAAAGTACAATGATTTATGACTATCTTCCTCAGCTTGCAGGAAGGACTCTATTTCTTTGTGCCATTGACCGAAGTACTGATTGCCGCCCGCTGGTGGCTTGACCTCTACGATAATGTCGCACACATCAAAATGGAGGATGAGATCAGGCTCAACTTGATTCGAGCCCTCATCATGTTCATGGCTAAAGCGTTGCCAATAGGTGATATCAACAAACTCACCGAAGCTGGCTGGAATGGTGCCGTGATGCAGTTGAAACCAGTGGTTCAGCAAGGTGTGCTGAACCCCATCTGAAAGGTAGGCAAAACGCTCAAAGATAGTCGAAGTCAGCAGGTCTTCACGGGCTTTAAACAGTTGTGACCAACTGACCGACTCATCCTTGTTGTGCTCTATACGTCCTGCTTTACCGTGAAGAATTGCTTTTAGCATTAGCTGTCCACCTTCACACGTACTTTGCCAGTGAGGAGGTCTTGCATCAGGGCTTTTTTGGTATTAATCAATTGCAGATGTTTTCGCTCTAGCGCAAATATCTTCCCATCAACACTTTTCAACGAATTTGATATAAGTTGCTGCTCTTCCATTTTTGGTAATGGGACTTGAAGCTTCTTGAAATACGGTAAGCCAATGGTCTTAATCGTACTCCCCATAGCTATAGCTTCAAATTTAGGCTTCCAGTATTGAAGCAAGTAATATAGATAGTAGTTATCCAATCGGTCACCACAAACCCACGCCATAAAGTGTTGACTTACAGCCATAGGGCTTCTTGTGATTGCACTTTTCCCTATACCTGCGTCTCTTGCCATCACAACTGTACCTGTTGGGTGCAACGTGGCAGACGAGTTCTCTATGCCAAGCTGGCTAATCTTTTTAGATGTATCTGTAATGTATAGCTTATCTAAGCTAGATGAATCAGTGAGTGAAACCCATTTGATACCGTCATTCCAATACTCTGGTTTTTTCTTATCCGGTGTATGCCCACTACCTCGCTTTGCCACCTTGTCAAGTAAGCAAACATCCCACCCCTTCGGAATCCTACCCACTGGCGAGTCTTTAAACTCCGTATGCGGCTTACCATCCACACCGACACCACGGGTGAGCAGCTCTTGCATCATGCCTGTTTTCAGGTCTTTGAGCTTGCCGATTTGTGCCTGTGTTTTTTCAATCACGTCATCGACAGAGGTAAGGGTGGAGGCGATTTTCTTTTGTTCAAGAAGCGGAGGTAGAGGTACATAGTGCTTCTTCAATGTAGTGATGCTAATAGCTGGCTGAGCCGTTTCTGTTAACAACTTACGTATTTCGCCGCTTTGCTGCATGAAATGTAAATGATGAACCAAATAACAATTTGATGCGATATCCTCATTTACAGACATCTTCAAAGAATTGCCAGCTAAAAGGCCAATAGGGTGACCGTCAGGAATTATTGCACATGCCCCAGCGTTCATACCTATTTTTGCCATCAATATATCGCCAGGACCAGCTGAACTCCGAATTTGCTCTTCGTATTTTTCCTTATCTACATAAACATAGTTCTTTTTCACAAATCGATTTGAAGTAACAAAACCGCTTTGAAAAACAGGAATTCCACTTTCTCTATAATGCTCTGATTTTAAATTACTTCCGAATGGGCCATCGACAACACCATACCTACCATTGCAAATGTCAGAAATACTGAATAAAAGCCAATCATTAGGCACAGAATCACTCATAGCCCAACTCCTTCAGGTATCCCTGCATCTCCTGCTCGGCATCCAATACTTGCAGATCAAGCTCATGCAGCGACACTTGGTACTTATCCCACCAGTGTTCAAGTTGAGTGATAACCTTGGCTTCTGCCTCACCTGCCACTTCACGGATCTGCTCTTTTCTAGCAATGCTTGGTTTAAAGGCGTAATAGTCGTTGTCTGTTTTATCGAACACCAAAGAGGCATCAAACCCTGCAAGAACCTCTTCTTCAATGTACTCATTATGTACTTCACGAATTGGCACACCACCGTGCAGAATCGCTCGCACATCGAAGATTTCGGCTGGGGGTGAGGTATCGGCATAACGACGGATGTTAAGGTTAAAGTCGTTCTCAGCAATCTCAGAGTACTTCACCACCTTGGCGTAACGCTTCACATCGACATAGTTATTGAAGGTCTCCACAATCTTGCTAATGTCCTGCTCACGCAGTTTGTTCTGGTTCTTGCCCTCTTCAAACTCCAGCTCGGCATTGATAAACAGCACCTTGCCACGGCGATCCGCAGGCTTGTTCTTGTTGATGATCAGCAAACAGGCTGGAATACCCGTGCCATAGAACAGCCCTGATGGCAGACCGACGACCACTTCTAGCAAATCATCCTCCAAAATACCTTGGCGAATTGCTTTTTCACTGGAGCCTCGGAACAGCACACCGTGGGGCATAACCACACCCACCATACCTTCGGCATTGGTACTGGCGATCATATGCTGTACAAATGCCAAATCACCTGCATCTTTTGGCGGTGTGCCATACGGAAAGCGACCAAAGCCATCGTTATCACACTCGTCTTTACCCCACTTCTTGAGCGAGAAAGGCGGGTTGGCGATAACACGGTCAAAGCTCATAAGCTCACCACCTTGGGTGTGCTTTGGCTCGCGCAGTGTATCGCCCTTACGGATATCGGCACTCTGCACCCCATGCAGGAACATGTTCATCTTACAGATAGCCCAGGTGTTGAGGTTCATTTCCTGCCCAAACAGCGACAGGTTGGCAGGGTTCTCGCCGTGCTCTTTGAGGTAATTACGGGTTTGCACCAACATACCGCCCGACCCCGTTGTTGGATCGTAGATACGCATCCCCGCATGAGGCTCAAGCAGTGCCACCAGCAGTTGTACCACTTCACTTGGGGTATAGAATTCTCCCCCCTTCTTGCCTGCACTGTCGGCAAACATCTTGATCAAGTACTCGTAAGCCGTACCCAGCATATCAGGACGTTCAAAGTCTTCATTCCGCAAACGGTGCTGGCTGAAATGCGACAGTAGATCACGTAACTTGGCATCAGAGAGCTTGTTCTTGATGTTGAAGTCGATGGTGACCAATACCCCTTCCAGCGATGAGTTGTGCTCTTCAATCGCTTCGGTGGCTTTGTTTAGGCTCTTGCGTATTCCGGCGAAGTTGAACACCGATTCCGGCTGAACGTGAACACTTAACTTTTCAACGTATCACGACAGTTGTTTTTTAGCTTAAGTGTTCATCTTCCGTCAACGTTCCGAGCTTTTTCCTC
>NZ_PYME01000035.1:0-57317 GCF_003025515.1 Photobacterium gaetbulicola
TAGGAAAAGAAGTCTTTCGACGGCTGGAATATCACATTACAAATTCAACATTACGCTGGGCACAACAAGAGTTAATTATGATGGCAAGGAGCAATTATCATGCGTGAATTTTGTGGGGATCCTCCAGGGCCCACGGTTACGTGACATGACACACATCTCCCTGTTCCAATTGGGCTTTGTAGTGTGCATGAGTTTGTAGTGATTTCGGGTTATTGGCATCGTTTTTGTCCAGCAGCTTTTGGTGGCAGTTAAGGCAGCCACTGTCAAATACAAAACGTTCTCTTTCATCACGGCGAGCTATCCAGTCTATGTTATCGGTATTGGTAAAGTTTTCGACAAAGACATCATTAATACCGTGCTTGGTCTTGTCTAGCATATAGCCAAATACCGAGTCTTGGGGGAGGTGGCAATCGACACATTGAGCAACAAAGCCATGGTCGTTTTGGCCCCCATGCACATCAAGCTCATAGGTTTTTGCCATAGGCTCCATGGAATGACAGGAGCCGCAGAACTCAGCTCCCGCGGTGCTGTGTGTGACTTCTGCTGTAATCAGGCTTGCACCTGTACCGACTACTCCTCCGATAACGAGCAGGAGTGCGATAAACCATTTCTTTTTCATAAAAGCTCCTATGGCACCTTACCCATCCAGGATGTGGTTTTGTGGCAATCCGAACATAAGTTGGTGGAGGGCTCATGCTCTGCGTGGCATTCATAGCAATCCAGGGAGTACCCATCATGGAAAGAGTTATGTGGGTTGGTGTGGTTCTTATCCATGAACTGAAGTCGCTCCGCCACTTTTTGCGCACTACCGTGGCATGACAGACAGGTTTCCGTTTCCAGTGGCTCGAACTCATCAGGATTATTGCCTTGATGGCACATAACACATTCAAATTTGAGCGCTTTATGATGTGGCTTCAATGTGTATTCATCAGCCAATGCGGTCCAGTCAGGCTCGTCGTTGGCGTACACCCCTAGCGCTGTTGACGTGAGCAATAGCGTCAATAAAGCAAGCAATACGTTTTTCATAAGCAAGATTTCATGTCTGAATGAAAGGGCGGTGGCTGCCGCCCTTCATATTATTTATACCCAAGGTGTTGCTTTTGCAGCATTTTCACCAGCAACCATACCGAATGTACCGCAGTCGATCGTGAAACAAGCGGTCAGGCGGATATAGCCATAGGTTCCGGCTGATGCTTCGCCGCATACAAAGGCTCCTTCAATCGGCTCACCGGTCACCACATCGACGGCTTATTGCAGAAGCCTGTCAATGGTGAAGAGTTGTGCAGCGCGGTTGCTCAGGCACAGGATCTTGCAATGAGTCTTTCCTCGTCAAAGCAGGCAAATGCGGATTTGGGTGCGAGGGTTGCTTCACTGACAGACAGGGAGAGGGACCTTGTCCCCCTGATCATGCAAGGAAAGGCCAGCAAAGTGATTGCGGATGAACTGTGTATTTCACTTCGTACCGTCGAGATCCATCTTCATAACTTGTTTAAGAAGATGGGTGTGGCGTCAGGTATCCAGCTTGCGTTTGACGGCCAAAGAATACTGGCATTACTCAGCGGATAAACTCGTAGAAAATGGGATTTAGCGTGAAATTATGGACTGGGCTTGAGACTAACATCACATAATTCCATATTGTCTCATGTTTTGTTATTAACCGCGGGTGTGGTTTTATTGTTTGTTATCCGGCCTGAACCTGATGGTTTATCCGTTTTTATTCACTCTGGGTGGTCTAATCAACTTTAGGGTGGGTGGTTATTACTGCCTGATAGGGTGTCAGGGGTATTTAAATGAGTAACAACTTGGGTATATTGGATTTAAGTCCATGAATCAGAAACATTAACTGCTGTTCTGGGGCGATATTTTAGACCGTGGTATGTAATTTTAAATGGAGTTATTGTTATGGCTAAACGTGTATCAAACAAGCGTATTAAAGAAATTCTAGATAATGCAAAAGCGAAGAAATAAGTCTTGAAAGCCTCCATTCTGGAGGCTTTTTTTGTGCTTGCTACAAAGCCTGAATTAATGAGGCTAATAATAATCCCGCCATGGCGTAATTAAACCACTTAATTTTAGTCGGTTGCTGAATAAGCTGCTGTAATTGCTTTCCGGCAAACGTCCATATGCTTACCGATGGAATGTTGACCACAGCAAACACCGCAGAAATGATCGCGATACCATACCAATCAGAGGTGGAGTTATAAACGCTGACGGTTGTGAGTGCCATTGTCCATCCTTTAGGGTTGACCCATTGGAAACTCGCGGCTGAAAAGAATGACATTGGTCGGTAGTCAGAGCCCTGAGAGTGGCTTGGTTGGCTTCTGGCAATCACAAAAGCCAAGTATAGAAGGTAGCATACACTGATAACCTGCAAGGCTTGCTGTAACAACGGATAGCGTTGGAATATGCCTACCAGTCCGATGCCGACCAGAATAACCATGAAGCTAAACCCGAATATAATTCCCAGCATGTGAGGGATGGTTCTGAGAAAGCCGACGTTCGCACCTGAAGTCATTAGCATAATATTATTGGGGCCCGGGGTTATGGTGGATACAAATGCGAATGTCACGAGGGCGGCGAGGTGTTGGTAATCCATAAGTCTGTCCGTTTGCTGCTCATAGCCAGAGATGGCCAATTTCTTGGTTGTTTTGGTATGATAATCAGGTTGGACGTAAATTATGTGCCTTTGTTTGTCCATTTTTTTAATTTTTCACAATGATATTGCGCAATGGATAAGTTTGACGAGAAAATATTGCAAGAGTTGCAGCGCGATGGCCGATTAACCAATGTCGAGCTGTCACAGAGGGTCGGATTGTCTCCGTCGGCAACGCTTCGGCGGGTGCAAGAGCTCGAGAGGCAGAAGATCATTTCAGGGTATAAGGCAATCTTGAATCACTCCAAGATGGGGGTAGGGTTCATTGCCTATGTGAGCGTAGGTCTATCGAATCACAGCAAACAGTCGCAATTGAATTTTGAGTCACAGATTTGCTTGGCCAAGCAAGTTGTGGAGTGCCATAACATTACGGGCGCCAGCGAGTATTTGCTAAGGGTTGAAACAACCGATTTGAGTGCCTACAAGCGCTTTCATGCCGATGTGTTGGGTGAGATGCCGCAAGTGAATTCCATTACCACCATGGTGGTGATGGACACGCCGAAAGATGACAGGGGCTAAGTAAAAGGGCACGGTGAGTGCCCTTTAGAATCGGAAAGAGGTTATTCGTCGCCGCCGAAGTCAAAGCCGCCATCATCACCGCCAAAGAAGCTTTCATCGCTGGCAAAGCCATTGTTGGCCAATGTGTCGTCGAAGCCCGTATTTTCAAAGCCATCACTGTCAAAGCCTGCGTCTCCGAAACCGGCATCGCCGAAGCCTTCACTATCGCCACCTAGCCCATCAGTACCAAAGCCACCAGTGTTGTCAGTATATTCTGATGCAAAGCTTGAGGAATCATCCAAGAAGCCACCAGAGCTTTCTTCTGTGCCAGAACTTGCCAATGCGTCATTAGCCGGAACATCTTCTGCTGGAGCCTCACTTGCCATTGCCTCAGCGGCTGGGTCATCGTTGTTGAACAACATATTGCTGATCATGTTACCGGCTACCATACCGACGGCAACACTGGCGGCCGTTTGCATGAAACTACCGAAGGCACTTGGCTGGTGGGTCGGCTGTGGTGGCTGCGGGGCAGGGCGGCTGCCACCCATCATCTTGCTCAATGCGCCACGGTTCGCTTCTGACTTGTGGTGCTCAACACATTGCTCTAGGTATTCGTTCTTTTGCTTGAGCTCTTTCAAAGCCATTTCTTGCACAAGAACGGCTTGGGTCAGTTTATAAAGCGCATCATCTTGGCCACCAATCTCGTTGTTGATCAAGCTTTCGGCTTCAGAATCTTTTGCTTTGTTTGGGCTCTGTTTCAGTTTATTGGCAACGTTCTGAATCAGCTCTTTTTCTTGCGGCGTCATGATTTACCTTCTCATTGAGTAGCACGTTATTATGCTTTGTTTTTTTATGACCCTCATCCTAGCTCATGGTTCCTGTTTCAATCTGTAACGGTAGGTAAATTTTGTTGTTGGGTGGTTGATATGTATACAAAAAATCCGGCATTTAGCCGGATTTTGCAATGAATTGACTTTTGCTATGTTACTGGCGAATACCTTCAACATGCAGTTCGATATCAGCGTAACTGGAAGAGCCCATCACCTGAATGCCAAAATCTTTGAAATCAATACGGGTTGTGCCAGTGAAACCTGCGCGATAGCCACCCCATGGGTCTTCACCTTCACCAATGAACTTGGCATCAATGGCAATAGGTTTAGTTTGGCCGTGCAGGCTTAGCTCACCAAAAATGGTCATCTCGCCATTGCCTTTGGGTTCTACTTTTGTCGAAGTAAATGTTGCTGTGGAGTATTTACCCGCATCAATAAAATCGGCACTGCGCAGGTGCTTATCACGCTCCGCATGGTTACTGTCAAGGCTGGTGGTATCCACGTTCACTTGTACTTTAGATGCTGACAAGTTTTGCGGATCGTAGCTAAACGTTCCGTCAAAAGTATTAAAACGGCCTTTGATGAAGCTATAGCCCAAGTGCTCTACTTTGAAGTTAATAGAGGCATGGGCACCTTTTGTATCAATGGCATAATCAGCCGCTTGCGCAATACCTGACACTGATGCAGCTGCCATTAGTCCCATGGCGATGATGTGCTTTTTCATTTATTTACTCCCAGCATTTTTTTAAGGGTGTTGTCTTTATTTATAAAGTGGTGCTTGAGCGCCGCAAGGGCATGCAAGCTCGCGAGTCCGATTAAGGTGAAGGCGAGGTAGTAGTGCACCTCTCCTGCAATATCAGCTTGGTTAGGGAATAGCTCCCCCAATGAAGGTACGGTGAACCAATTGAAGACTTCAATGCCACGACCGTCGGCAGTTGAAATCAGGTAGCCAGAAACAAAGATGCCGATTAATAAGATATAGATCAGGCTATGCGCTAATTTGGCTGCGGCTACTTCCCATGCCGCCCCTTCAATAGGCGGTTGCTGGGCAATCCCTTTCCAGAGCAACCGGAAGATTGTTAGCAAGGCAAGGCAAATTCCCACTGACTTATGCCAGTGAGGTACGGGTTTATACCATTGTGAATAGTAATTGAGATCTACCATCCATAACCCCACCGCAAATAATCCAATCACGGCCACGGCGGTCATCCAGTGAATAAAGATGGAGACGCCATCGTATGTTTTCTTATCCTTGTCCATGTTTCTCTACCAGATAATTCTATTAAGGATATTGTAGACACCGCTGTTGGGAACATAAGTACTGAGAATTGAACAACAGCATCGAATAATTTGAATGACATTGCTGAAGTAAAATAAAAACGGTTATGAGAGGAGAGCGAAAGCCATCGACCTTGAAAGGAAAATGGCTTTTATAGGGAGGGGCTAGCGCAGAATATTGTTGTCGTGGCGCCAATCCATGATAGTCCATTCGTTCATCTGGGCATGCAGCGCCAATGCAGGGTCTGGATTAACAGCGAATGGTCGGTCAACCGCATCAAGAAGGGGCAGATCGTTGATAGAGTCACTGTAACCATAACTGCCTTTGAAGGCGGTATCTTGCTGCTCGAGCCAAGCTTTCATCCTGATTACCTTTCCGTATTGATAGCTGAGTATACCTGTCGTCTTGCCGGTGAATTTACCATCGATATGTTCAAGGTTTATTGCAATGGCATCGTCGGCACCTAGCAGGTTAGCAATAGGCTTAACGAGGTGCTCTCCAGTAGCAGAGATCACCAAAACAGTATCGCCACGACGCTTGTGCCATGTGATTCTATTAACCGCATCTTGGTATAGTGCGGGTTTGATATGCTGTTCAATGAACTCATTGACCAGCATATCAATGGTGATTTCATCCATGCCTACCATTGGTTTTAGCGTTGTCTGCATATAAGCATCCATATCCATCTGGCCTTTGGCATAGGCTTCCATCATTGCTTTTTCTTCCAAGAGCAGCGAAGCGGGAGCAATGCCTTTGCTAACAAGATAGGCACTCCATAGACTGGCTGAGTCGGCAGCAATCAAGGTTTCGTCAAGATCGAAAATAGCAAGGTAGGGCTTGTTGTTGCTTACACTATAGTTGTTTGTAAGCTGATAATTTGCAGGGGGATGGGTTTTCAAACTTCGTTCCTATCATTGTTATTTGCTAAAGCCATTGTTACTGGCATTTGCCCAGTTTCGATAGAGACTATGAAGGAAGAGTGACAAACAGTTTGCACATCTGTGTATTTTTTTTTGCATTGTCTGATGGCCTTCCCGTATGGGTAACCATACGGGAAGGTGTTTTCGTTTACTGAACTGAATTTGGTGTGCAGCTTTCAATCAGCTGCCAAGATGAATTGTCTGTATTGCCAGGCATTTCGAGTTGCGTCCACCACCGGGCCCGCCACATCTGTTCCTGGAAAAAAGCGGTCTCGCCTTTTTCGTAAACCTGGTGGGGTTTCCACTCACTCTCAGGGCATAGTGTTAAATGCTCTGGATCCTTCATCCAGTCAATTAGCTGATTATGGGTAATGAATCGCACCTCAGGCTTGCTGAGAGCATAATCGATAAACCGCTTTAGAACATTCTGCCTGCTAGACACAGTGGTTTCAGGCATGCCGAAGTGCTCCTCACCATTCAGCAGGCCATAGAAGGCAGAATGAAGGCCGAGCGACAGTGGGGCGCGGTTGCCCGCCAGCCTCAGATCCAAATTGTATTTATAGATGGCGACAACGTCGTTTTCATTCAGGCCCGCCGCTCCCCAGTCCGGAGTAAAATAGAGGTTCCAATCGAAGTTATCGCCCTTGCCGGCTACCGGGTCAAAATATCCTACTCGACTGGCAATTTTATCGCGCAGCGAGTAATTGATACCGTACTTTTCCATAGTGTCATCGGGTGGGATGATTAAGCTATGAAGAGGTACTTCCCATAAACCTGGGTACTGGTTGATTGCTGGCTTCCATCCTCCGTTGACTGCAAACGTATGTGAAGGGCTGCCTTTTTCAAGTGTATGCGGCCAGTAATTGTTGGTCCCATTTTGTTCTGGCGTAATACCTGCGGGAAAGCTGACATCGTAACGGATACCAGTATTAACTAAGGCCATCAGTGTGTTGTCATTGTATGTCATGAAGGGGGCGCGAAACCCTGAGATCTGACCAACGCCAATGCCCCCCTCAGCAACAGGGAGAGTTAGGAATGCATTACATGCATTGACTTCTTCTTGCCATTGCTCGGCGGTCATCCAAGAAAGTAGGGGGTTGTAGTTAACTTTGTCATCCGGATGGGTAAGCGTATGATTGCCAATTTCATGCCCACTTTCGCCTAACTGACGCCATAAGACTTGAATTTTTTCATTATCTATCGCTGGACCGCAGTGCATAAAAAAGCTGGCTTTCAATGGCTGCAGGGCATAGCGATCTAACCCTTTAGGGTTTTGATTGTTACTCAATAATTCCAGTATCCAAGATAGCCCCTCTTCTTCGGTGTTGTCATCAAAGCCTAGGCTAATAAACATCGGGGTCAATTCGGTAGCAATGGGGGAGTGAGTTGAAGGTGGATGTAAACCATCATCCTGGTAAGCATTTGCAAACGGTATGGTCATTGAGGAAACAAGACCAATGAGTGCTGGTTTGGTGAGTGTATTGAATATGGGTCGCAACAAAATAAAGTCCTTTTTTCTTTGCAATTAAAAAGTTAAAAGAGCTTTAAAACGTTAGTGGTAAATAAGAAAAGTGGAAGAGCCCGTTATTGTTTCTTCGGGTCATATTGGGGATTACTGTAAGTGATAAATGGCTAATTTCGTGAAGTTTTGACTTGTTTTGCAATGCTGTTTGCAGCTTCTTGGCAACAGTGAAAAGCTAATCTTGTCATTATTAAATCAATGGGCATATTGTTTGTATATGCCAGCAACTGTGATCGGATTGCTGGCATTATCTACTAGAACCGATTTTCTATGCGGCTTGATTAATAATCCAATGTACCGCGAATTGGGTAGTGGTTATCGGGGTTCCTGATCCATGCCAGACCGCGGGTCAAAGCCCCCAGTTCTGGGCGGACAAATGGATTATTAGAAATATCGACGACATGCAATTTTCCAAGCTCGTTCACAATAAATAAGCCAGGTTCGGCAAAATTATGATCCGTCTCTTGCTCGGAGCGAGGGATTGAAATGTAGACTCCGAGTGTTTTCATTTGTTGTTCGGTCAGCCCGTAGGCAATTGGGAAGGAGATATTGAGTTTTTCTAAGTGAGCTTCAAGCTGCTGTTTGGAATCAGCCGAGACAGCAAGGATATCGACACCAGCATCAGCAAAGGCTTGTTTGTAATTTTCTAGATCATTGAGGTACTGGGTACAGAGCGGGCAGTGCCTCCCTCGGTAAACAAAAACAGCTTGCCAGGTCGCTTCGCCTTGCGGAACCCCCAGTTTTACTTCAGAGCCATCGAGCGTTGGTGCGGTGAGGGTAGGAAAATCGTTACCCGCCTTGAGTTTCACAGAATAGTCCATGTTTCACTCCATTGGTACAGGTGTGTTGGTTGGTTACAATGCTCATTGTGGACACGGCAATCTCGATCTTCAAGCAGTTAACTTTTGGTAACCTGCAACCCCAAACCCCATCACCGGCATATAACCGGTTTGGGGTAATACAAAAAGGAGGAAGTGAATTAAGCGATTTGAGTCATTTCATTTAGCGTAAATTGCTCCACACTACCTTCAGTCGCTGCCATGTAATCGGCAAGGTGCTTGTTACCCATGTGTTTCTGCCATAGCTCGCGGGATGTCCAGTTTTCAAAGAACAGGAAATGTGTCGGATTTTCATTGTCTTGGTGAAGGTCGTAGTTAATGCAACCTTCTTCTGCTCGAGTAATATCAATTAGCTTCAATAGCTCTGATTTGACTAGTTCAATCTTGTCTGCTTTCGCAATGATGTTGGCAACGATGGTTAGCTTAGTCATGAGGTTTCTCTTAGTAGAGTGTGTGCCTGTCATTATTTCCAAACGGTTTTCACTGCTGTGTTGATTGACTGAATATTAGTTGTCGTTGGGCTTTTGAAAAACAGGCGTTGATTTGAATTATTTTCAACTAGCGTTTGAAAATAAATGTAGGGTGTCGCTGTATTGCTAATAATTGCGAGCAATATTGCACTGGAGCGGTTTGGTGAGCAGCTCAAGTCCAGAAATCATCTACCATTAGCATATCGAGGTGAGAACCCAGCGGGATAAACAAGGGGCTGCAATGATTGAAAAAAAATATAGTATCCGGGTAATGACCAAGCAGGATTTAGCACAGGCGGTTGACTGGGCCGCGGCTGAAGGTTGGAATCCAGGGCTTTATGACATTGAATCGTTTTACGCTGCTGATCCCAATGGTTTTTTGGTGGGGTATCTGGGCGAGGAGCCGATTTCATCGATCTCTGTGGTGAAGTACGATGACAGCTATGGCTTTTTGGGCTTTTATATCGTCAAACCAGAGTATCGAGGCCGGGGTTATGGCTTCGAGTTGTGGCAGGCCGGTTTGCAGTATCTGGCTGGATGTAATGTTGGCCTGGATGGGGTTGTTGAACAGCAGGCCAATTATAAGCAGTCTGGCTTTAAACTCGCTTATGGCAACATCCGCTTTGAGGGTTTCGGTGGCGGCGAAGAGCCAGAAGGAATTGGGTTGGTCGATCTCTGTGAATTGCCACTTAGTGAAGTGCTGGACTATGACCATGCTTTTTTCCCTGCCGATAGACAATGCTTTTTGCAAGCCTGGATAGGGCAGACAGGCTCCACTGCACTGGGCATTAAACAGGCCGGAAAGCTAGTGGGTTACGGAGTTATCAGGCCTTGTCGAAATGGCTTCAAAATCGGCCCATTGTTCGCCGAAGATGTTTTGCTGGCAGAAGAGTTGTTTCTTGCGTTGAAAGCGCATGCATCAGCAACTGACAACATCTATCTTGATGTGCCAGAAGTAAACCTGCCGGGTGTGGCACTGGCCGAGAAGTATAATATGGAGCCCGTATTTACGACCGCGCGTATGTATACGGGAGACATTCCTGCGATATCGGTTAATCGTACTTTTGGCGTCACAACGTTTGAATTGGGGTGACGCTGTCACGCTTTGTGGTGATTAGGATATGAAACAGCAGTTAATCTGCCTATTGGTTAGAGCAATAAACCTAGTTGAAATGTAAGAGAGTTTTTCATTGCTTACCAATAATTCAATCACTTGAATAATGCCATTAATATCTTCATGGTTTTTGACGGTCCGCTTGACGTAATTTTACAGAAATCGAACATTGTTTTTCGTTGTGGGGGGTAATCTAGCGCCATAAAAGAGTGGAGTAAAACCATGAAATTACAATTTAGAGCGGAATCAAAACAATCGGCAAAGGCTGTGAAGTCTTGGAAAAAAAGCCTAGCGGTAGGTGTAATGGCCATGGCTGTTATGTCTGTGGGCCTAACAGTTCCAAGTGTTGCAGAGGCTAAGGGCCATAAGCATGGTCATCATCACAAGCACCACAAACATAAACACTACAAACACAAGCACCATAAACACCACGTGGTCGTGGTAAAGCCAAGGCCGCCAAAGAAAAAGGTAGTTGTTGTTCATAAGCCACCACGCCATCGGTATTATCACCGTAGTCGACTACCTGAGATTGCCACCTTTGCGGTCATTGCCGGTGCAACATACGCCATTATCGATAACCACTACTATAAACGTCGTGGTGATAACTATGAGTATGTTGATAAACCAAGATAACATGGCAAGGAGCTCCGTAAGATAGGGCTCCTTAATTTTTGCATGAATTTTAAACGGTGTTCATAATTTTTGGAGCTAGATGACAACTTTTTGTTTTCCATCTGTTATAGTCCTCATGTTGAAGCATAAAACTGCCCATCAATCCTCTAGAACCAAATCAGTGTGTTTGCCGATTTAGGGGAGCAGAAAGATAAATAATTCTTTTTTGCTTGGATATTGAACGTTGTTTTTTATTCATGGGCACTTTAATTTAACCGCTTGGTGTAAAGATGAAAAAATTAGCATTACTGGCTATCGTATCGATGTTTCTATATGGGTGTGCAAGTTCTGTTGAAGATGAGCCATCTTCAGTGATCCCTGTTGATTTGAAGAAGAGCGAGCTTATACAGGTACTTAGTGAAAAGGCGACAAAAGACCCACTAGATGTTCAGTATTTGCTTTTAAAAGCGGAGATGAACAATAAAGATATGGTTGATTTCAGAGAGCAGCTTATTCTGGCGTTAGGGCAGGAGCAAATAAACAATAGTTTTATCCCGTATTCTGAATTAGAAAACCTGTTTGCTATGGCGAAAACAAAGCCAGATGGTTGTTACGTAAAAGAAGATTACGAGTACTACAGCCCGGCATTGCAAAAAGATGTTATTTTTGTGGTGGAAACGATGAGGGCCTGCGCTAAGGACGATAATTATTTAGCGATTGATACGAGTATTGGCGATTTCCAAATAGATGTGAAGTATGGCGATACAGTGATGAACACATCACGGAAAAAATCGTATTTTCACAACGATGTGAAAATTGATGAAAACTCATATTCATCTCTTTCAGTGGGAAAGCTAACGCTGACGGAAAAGCTGCTGTCGTTTGAAACTGAGGCTGGTGTTGTGTTTGAGGTTGATGAGAAAGGCATTGTAACCCGCAGTGATATCGGGTTGATTGGGGTGGTCCATTAATCTGCCACTATAACGGTACAAATTAAAGCCCACTTCATCAGTGGGCTTTATTCGTTACTGAGGTTTTTTATTCAGTTGCTTTATTACGCAGCCACTTCTTTCGGCGCATCCAGTTTGCGTGTTTTCATCCAGGCCACGATAGCACCCAGTACAGCCAGCGGAATGATCGGGTCGATTAGCGTTCCACCCTTACCAAAGAACAAGTTCAGCGTCATGATGATGCTCGCACCGATTGCCCAAGCAATAGTCGAAGTCAGGCTCCAAATTTTCAGCTGATCTGATAGCTCAGTGATACCCAGAGTGCGGCTGATGATATGGAAGTAAGAGTCGTTGAGGTGTGAGAAACCAACAGGGCCAACGGCACATGCCAGCGCGACGAAGACAGGATCGAGGCCTAGTGTTTCTACTAGCGGTAAGGTCATTGTCGCAGCGACCATCATTGACGCCGTTGCAGAGCCTTGAATCAGGCGCAGCATCGAAGCGATAGCCAGTGGAACAAGTAGCGGTGGGATGCCACTGCTTGCAATCACTTCAGCAACCTGCGGACCAGCGCCAGAAGCTTTTAGTACAGCTCCCATTGCGCCACCACAACCTGTTACGACTAGGATTAGGCCGGTTGTTGATAGGGCATCATCCATGGAGCCAATCATTTCTTTGCGGTCAATCTGTGTTGTAAGGCCATACAGTGCCATTAGAACACCGATACCTACAGCAACAACCGGGTTACCCACTAGCTGAAGGAACGTATGGAAGAAGCTAGTGCCTTCGCCAATCATTGTGTTTGCCAAAATTAGCGCGATTGGAACAAGGATAGGGCCAAACGATAGGAAGTTACTTGGTAGATCCTCGTCTTTGGTTTCTTTTACGTTTTCTAGGTTTGCCCAATCAGCTTCGCTAGTGATCCAGTTTTCACCGTTCGGTACGCGGTAGTATTGCTGGCCCACTTTGCGGATATAGATAAGCGATAGCACCATCATAGGGATAGATACAGCCAAACCCCACATCATGTACACACCTAGGTCAACACCAAGGATACCCGAAACAGCGACAGGCCCAGGCGTTGGTGGTACCAGTGCGTGGGTGATAAGTAGACCCAGCGCCAGTGTTACCCCCAAGCCTACGGCAGATTTACCTGTATTGCGCGAGATAGCTCGGACCAGCGAGTGTAGCAGTACATAAGCTGAGTCACAGAAAACAGGGATCGCCACAAGTACGCCGGTAAAGCCTAGCGCGAGATCTTCACGCCCTTTACCGCAGATCTTGACGAAGGTTTTTGCCATTCTCACAGCTGCACCTGATTTCTCGAAACATGCCCCCATGATGACACCAAAAGCGATGATTAGGCCGATTCCGCCTAGAACGCCGCCAAAGCCTGATTTAATTGCGTTAACCAGTTCTGTCGGTGCCATGCCAGCAAATAGGCCCATGATCAAGCATGAGAGCACCATTGCCAGTGCGACAGGGATACGGGTCTTGATGATCATGACCATCATTGCGGTAATACCAACAATAATGCCTAAAATTGCTCCATCCATTTCTTCATTCCTTTTAATTGCCTGCTGCGCAGGTTCTATTTCACGTCGTTTATCAAAGTTCTAAATGGGGCACCTTAGCTAGCAGGTGCCGCAAACTGTGTTACTCAGCCTTTCTACAAAAGGTGAAACTTCATATTTATAAGTATGGTTTTAGCCAACCGAGCCCTTCGACTGTGGTTGCTTTCGGGTTATATTCACAGCCGATCCAGCCGCTATAGCCCGACTCGTCCAGCACATTGAATAGGTGCGGGTAGTTCAGTTCGCCTTCGCTTGGCTCGTGGCGATTCGGTACCGAGGCAATTTGGATATGGCCGGTGTACTCCGCCAGGTCACGGATCAATACTGTGAGGTCACCATCCATAATTTGGGCGTGGTACAGGTCGAGCTGTAGCTTGACGTTCGGGCGTTCAACCTGTTTTATCAGCTCTACTGCTTCACGCTGGTGCGATATGAAATAGCCCGGTACATCACGGTTGTTCAAAGGTTCAATCATCAGCTCAATACCGTGCTCGGCAAATACATCTGCGGCAAAGCGAATGTTGCTGATAAATGTGTCTACGTGTTGTTGATAGCTGAAGGCGTTATCGACAATACCCGACATGGCATGGACTTTTTTACAACCAAGGGAAAGGGCATAGTTCAGAGCTGTATCGACGCTGGCACGGAACTCTTCTTCACGTCCCGGGATGGCTGCAAAACCTCGCTCGCCAGCATCCCAGTTGCCCGGCGGCATATTGAACAGCGCCTGTTCGAAGCCATATTTCTTCAGCTTGCCTGCGAGTACTTCTGCGTCATAGGCGTAAGGGAAAAGGTATTCCACTGCCTTGAAACCGGCTTGGTGGGCTTGTTCGAAACGCTCGATAAACGGCACTTCGGTAAAAAGCATGGTGAGATTTGCAGCGAATTTAGCCATTATTTGCCTCTCCCTTGTAGGTCTGTGATTTCTTCTTCGCTAAGGTATCGAA
The DNA here is from genome assembly GCF_003025515.1 of Photobacterium gaetbulicola. NCBI lineage: Bacteria > Pseudomonadati > Pseudomonadota > Gammaproteobacteria > Vibrionales > Vibrionaceae > Photobacterium > Photobacterium gaetbulicola. Next base: position 14,209 of record NZ_PYME01000035.1, read on the forward strand.
TTGACTTCCCATCCAGCATTAATGCGAGTTTCGCGGTTTCTTCCAGCTCTTCGGCATTGTCGACAGCATCAGTCAGGTTACTACCGGTGACAACCGGACCGTGGTTAGCCAGTAAGAAGGCCCGGTAGTCAGCTGCTCGCTTGGCCAGCTCTTCAGCTATGCGCGGATCGCCTGGACGTAGATACGGAATCACTGGCAGCTTGCCGATACGCATTACGAAATAGGGTGTGAATGGTTTAATGGCGTTGTCGGTGTCCAGCCCTTGCAAGCAAGACAGCGCCGTTAGGTAAGTCGAGTGCAAATGGACAATGGCATTGCATGCACTGTTGTTACGGTAAATCGCCAAGTGGAATGCCACTTCCTTCGATGGGCGGTCACCTGAAATGTGGTTGCCGTCAATATCAACTACCGATAAACGATCCGCATCCAGTCGGCCAAATGAAGAGCCGGTCGGTGTTGCCAGAAAGTGCCCGTTCGGCAGTTTGAGAGAGAGGTTACCCGCGCCACCGGTGGCGTAACCGCGCTCGAACATCGAGCGAGCAAGCGTTACCATCTGCTCTCTGAGTTGTTGTTCAGTCATGGTAGAACCCTTGTGCCGTTTCGAAGAAGTTAACGTCACCAAAGTTGCCTGATTTCAGCGCCAGTGACAGCTTGCTGTCGATCGCCTTTACCCAAGGCACGCCTGGGGCGATTTGAGGGCCGATATGGAAACCTTTTACCCCTAGGCTTTGGGTTACAACCCCGGATGTCTCGCCGCCGGCTACAATGAAGTTCTGCACGCCATTCTCTTTTAGCTGGTGGGCTAGCTGGCTGAAGAACTGCTCAACGGCATGGCTGGATGCCTGAGCGCCGTATTGTGCTTGGATGGCCTTTAATACTTCCGGCTCAGCAGTGGCGTAAACCATAGGAGCAAAGTCAGCTTCAAGATTTTCTAGTACCCACTGGAAGACAGACTCACAGTAATCTTGTTGCTCAAGGCACGCTTTTACATCCAGAGCCAGGTGTGGCGCTTTTTGGGCGTAGTTGGCAACTTGCTGGTTGGTCATGATTGAGCATGAACCCGACAGCACCACGGTTTTGGCTTGCTGCGGCTTGCCAGCCTGTTTTGCCGATGACTGGTCGCTTAAATGCTCCGTCCAGTTTTTGGCAATACCCGAAGCCAAGCCTGAACCACCTGTGACCAGCTTGAGTGATTTCACCGCTTCACCTAGTGTCTCCAGATGGGACTGGTTGAATGCGTCGAGAACCGTGTAACGATGACCTTCTCGGGCGAGGGCTGCGAAGCGCTCAGCAACTGCTTGGGCACCTTGTTCGATAGTCTGGTAGTTCACCAGGCCGGTGGTGCCACTTGACTGGTTATCCATCAGGCGTACCAAGCTTGAATCTGTCATCGGGGTGACCGGGTGATTTCGCATGCCTGAGTCGGAGAGTAGTTCGCCCATCACAAATAGGTGGCCATTGAACACAGTACGCCCGTTGACCGGTAGAGCAGGGCATACAATCGTGAAGTCCTCTCCCAGGGCATTGAGCAGTGCATCGGTGACAGGCCCAATGTTGCCCTCGCGAGTGCTGTCGAAGGTCGAGCAGTATTTGAAGTAGAACTGCTGGCAGCCTTGCTGTCGTAGCCAGTTGAGAGCGGAAACAGAGGTATCAATGGCCTCATCAACTGGGCAAGAGCGTGACTTCAAACTGATCACGACCGCATCGGCATCGATATCTAGAGTGGTTTTTGGCACACCATTTAACTGAATGGTGCGCATACCATTTTCAACCAGAAAGCCGGCAATGTCCGTTGCGCCGGTAAAATCGTCGGCGATAACTCCTAGTAGCATAATTATTGCTCCTTCTTAGGCAGTTCGATGCCATCGAAAATCTTGATGACAGCACTGTCGTCTTCCTGACCAAAACCTGCATTGCTGGCGCTGGTGAACATGTTCAGCGCGGTGGAGGCAAGTGGAAGTGGGAATTTCAGATCTTTGGCAGTATCAGAGACAAGGTTGAGATCCTTCACGAAGATATCGACCATTGACGTTGGGGTGTAGTCGCCATCAACAACATGCTTCATGCGGTTTTCAAACATCCATGAATTTCCCGCGGCATTGGTTACCACGTCGTACATTAAATCCAGAGGGATATTGGCACGGGCAGCGAGCGCCATGGCTTCAGCCCCTGCCGCGATGTGAACGCCTGCAAGCAGCTGGTGGATGATCTTGACAGTTGCACCCATGCCGATTTCGGTACCAATGTTGTAAACTTTACCTGCGGTTGCATCGAGTACGGGCTTAAGCTTGGTAAAGGCTTGTTCTGAGCCCGACGCCATGATGGTCATTTCACCTAGGTTGGCTTTTGCCGCGCCACCAGAAACCGGGGCATCAAGCATGATAAGTTGATGTTCTTTCAGACTGGCTTCAATGCTTTTTGCATCTTCGGCTGAGATAGTCGCAGACACCATAACGGCAGTGCCGGGTCTCAGCTGTGTGGCAAGTTGATTGTCAAACAGTACGGCTTTGGCTTGACGGGCATTCACGACCAGCAGCAAGACCGCGTCGAGTACCTGGGCGAAGTCAGCACAGTTGTGTGAAACACCTTTTGCACCGGCTTGTTCGAGTTCTTTTAGTGCGTCGGTGCTAAGGTCGATACCATACGTATCAAGACCGGCACGGATACAAGATTTAGCAGCGCCCATGCCCATCGAGCCTAGACCAATTACGGCAACTGATTGTAATTGTTGACTTTCCATTTGCCTCTCCATGTTAACTTTTGTGAAGTTCTGTTCTTGTTTGTGATTCTATGCTGCTTTTTTCGAAAGGTGAAGGCGTGGCTTCACACTTTTTAACAGTGGGTGTGATAAAAAGTGTGAATTTTTGGTGTGAATATCTGACTTCGTGAAGGTGAGAAATAACAGATAAAGGGTAATAGGCTGAAAAATGAAAGAATAATCAAATAATGCCTTACCAAATGCTCACATATATTCACACAAGGGGTGTGAGGTGTTAAGATGCTTGCAAGATAACTATACAGAAGAAGCATTATGATTCCGGCAGAACGACAACGAACGATCCTGACTTTGTTGGGTAATCAGGAAGTCATCAGCATCAGTGAATTGACTCATCAGCTTGATGTATCTCATATGACGATCCGACGTGATATCGCCAAGCTAGAGTCGGACGGGCGCGTTATGTCGGTATCGGGTGGGGTTCAACTGACCGAAACTATTCACACCGAACTCTCACATGATGTGAAAATTAACCAGCACCGAAATGAAAAGGCCGATATTGGGTTCTATGCGGCGCAGCTGATTAAGCCGAATACAACAGTGTATCTGGATGCAGGAACCACAACACTGGAAATCGCCCATCAGCTAAATCACAGGGACGATCTCTTGGTGATCACCAACGATTTCGCCATCGCCTGCTATTTGATGAACCATTCCGAGTGCAGTATCTACCATACTGGTGGCAAGGTGGACAAAGGAAACCAGTCCTGTGTCGGGCAGCAAGCAACCCATATATTGCGGGAGATGAATATTGATTTGGCGTTTGTTTCGACATCGTCATGGAATCAGCGTGGCATCTCGACCCCAAGCGAAGAGAAAGTGTTGGTGAAGAAGGCGATTATTGCTTCCTCGCGACAAAGCTATTTGGTGAGCGATTCTTCCAAATACGGTAAGGTAGCAACTTTCCATGCTATAGATATGGAATGCTTTGACAAAGTGATCACTGATAGCGAATTCCCTAGCAGTTGCATTGAAGATCTCAATGAGCGGGGAATAACGGTCGAAGTTGTCTAAGCTATGGTTGCATCCCGAATACGCATGAGGGATGCAACCCTTAAATCAACTATCCTTACTGGCTTCTATAAATGGTCGCTGTGCTTCAAATCCATTCATGAATAAACATCGATGCGTATAGGCCGACGTCAGCAGTACATGATGATCAATTTCGGTATAGCGTTTCTTGGCACGGTCGGCAAAAAATATATATTCACTATTGGTCCGATTTATAATTGACTCAGCAGCCTTCTTCGGCACCTTAAATTCAGCAATCAAGACTGGTAGTTGGAAAGGTGTAAATTATATCTATCATTTATAAGGTAATTAGCGGCAGCAAGGCAAGTTGCTTCTTCATTTAGCTCAAACATCATTTCTTCAGGAGCAAGTAGGCGACGGTGAACGGCATTGCTTTCTTTTGCAATAACACTGGTGCTGATTAAAGCAAAAAATTGCAAAATAAATAGAGTGGTTGCAGATTTCATGTTCTTTAGTATGAGAGGAAATATTAAATAGAATAATGGTGAAAGATTACATTTTTATTTAAATCACCTTGTAATAATTACAGGAGTAAAAAATAAAAATGTAATATATTTCACGTAAATTATCCGCGTTTTATTTCCCTCAATAATAACAGTAGTGGTAATCATGCAAAATAATACATGGAAGCGTTCTTTTATTGCAATGTCAATTATTGCAACCTTGGCTGGTTGTAATAGCTCTTCTTCTGAGGATTCTGGTAAAACCTCACCAAAACCGGATGCATATTTAAAAGTCGGGCTTCTCCCTGATACACAAGGTGGTGGTTGGAATGTTGCGATTCACCCGATGGAAGCGGTTCTTGCCAAGCACCATGCTGAAGGGGTTAATGTAGTAATTCCTGTTGGAGACCTGACAGATAATGGTTCTACCAAAGAATGGGAACAGTGGCGGTCGGTAGCGGATAAATATCGCGAAGCGGGTATGGAGTTTCTGCCAGTGATGGGTAACCACGAAACGAGCTGGGCTTATACCGTAGAGTGGATTGATAATATGCGTCACTTCATCCCAGAAGATGCTGTACATATGCCTTCAGCAGAGTGGCTTAACTATTACATCATTCGCGACAATGTCTTGATGATAGGTTTAGCCTATTATAATTTGCCGATTGCGTTTAGCTGGATTGAAGAGATTCTTGCAGAAAATAAAGGTAAGTTTGACCATGTAGTGATCGCTAGCCACGATGGACTTGTTGGCGCAAAATATGGCCAAACCCGTGAGCAAATTGTTCAAGGTGTCAAAGATGACAATCGCCTGTTTGATATCCACAAGGATATTCGTGAACTATTTGCAAAGTATGACGTGATTTGGGTACAGGGTCACGAGCATATGTATCAGCGTTCTCAAATCCATGCACGTGTATACGGTTCGAATGACCCTGGCGGTCGCAGCAATGTCGACACTTTAGCTTCTACACCTAGTGGTGGGAACTACCGTATGCCTTCATACACCCAGATTGTAAGTGGTAACGCCTCGTATAAAGGATATGAATATCGCTATGGTGAGCGTGAGCTGATCCAGGATGTTATTCAGCACAAAATGGCCACGTTGAAACCTGAGTATGACTCAAACCATTATGATGCCAACGCGGCGATTTTGAGTTTTGATGGTAACCGTGTTGATTATCATGCTTACTATGCCCCTCATACTATTACCCGTAATGAAGATGGCATGAAGGAACTTGAAGAGCCGAACTGGACATTGATGGATACCTTCAGTCGTACGTTGGATCGTTGTGAAGCGCTTATTTACCCGAACTCGATTCCTGAGGGGCAGCGTCCAGTACTCAATCATATTGTTGAATACAAAACCAACGATTGTCTGGGCTATGATGGTTCTTCGGCGCGTTTGGTCGGTGGTGTAAATGAAACCTTCAACCGGGTTGATACAACAGAACGTACAATGGGCTACAACGCAGGTCTGACACGTGCAGAGACCATGAATGACATGATGCGCCTGACTTATCAGTTCTTGTTCACGCAAAACAAATCATGGGACCCGAACTTAAACAGTAGTGAACGTGTAGTAGCAGGTATTCCTGAACATGATCAAACTGGTGCTGAGAAGGGCTCTGTGACTGTTCCTGCCACGACAATTGATATGAAGAAACATGTAACGTTGAGCTGGATGCCAAAAACCAACGAGACTCGCTCTGATATTTTGATCGTCAGTGGTTTGCAGAATCACGGTGGTGTCTACCAAAATGCTTTTGGTGGTGAAAAGAACATTCGAGTAGAGTCAGGTTTGCCAGGCTCGCAGCCAGACGGTACGTCAAAAAGGCCACATACTCGACTACCTTTAACAGCGACCCAAGACTGGAATGTCGAGGACATTGTCGCTGATAAATATGGCGTACAGTTCACTGCGGATGCTGGTTTGAATGCTAAAGATCTGGTACTCGGAGAGCAAGTTAACGGTGTCTGGAAGCCGTTGGTCACAGAAAACTGTGTGGTTGATGTGCCATGGGATGGGTACTACTTGGTTAATGAGCCTGTCCGTGATGCAACTTGTGCTGGCCAACCGGTTGTGGGCTACGATAGTCAATATGGTAATCGCTGGTGGATGATTGCTGAGCGTGACTTGGAAATTGCCCTTGTTAAGCAATAACTCCCCTAGATAATACGAAAGAACAATGAGTCAGAGCCGCTGGGTAAACCTAGCGGCTTATGTGTCCAGCATTTACACCAATAATTCTTCCAGGTTGTTAGACAAGGCGCATAAATTGAGCTTAAGTTGCTAACTTTGTATGACTCTTTCCTATACTTGTAGTAAATAACGCCATGTCCGTTTCTACATTTACTTTTCCCTACAAACGTTTTACTCACCCTTTCCAATAACTGAATTAACCGTTTTCAACCTTGTCGGTGCTTTAGGTATCTATCTTCGACTATTAGGGGGTTATCATGCTTGATTTGGCAAATAGCAGCGTGTTGAAAAGTAAGCAGGCAAAAGCGACTACAGCGTCCAATATCATCAAAAATGTAATATTGGTCGACTTCATTGAGCTGTATTCTCCGGCTGAAATAGAGCTGTTGCAGCAAGCGCAGCAACTCATTGATAACGGAAAAGCCAGAGTGCAATCCTTGAAAGAAATACGTAAGCATGAAGAAAAGCAAAGAGAGCGTGTCGAAGCTGTGCTTCATGAACAAGCATACAACAGAGTATTGTCTTGCCTTGAAGAGGTGTCATTGTCAGAGCTGTACTTTATGAGTGTTTGTTTCTCGTATTCATCATCTTCGATTGTTGAGCTGATCCAGGATTATGATCATCAGCATTATCTGGCATCTGTACAGCGATGGTTAGATATAGGGAGTGAGGAAGGTATACATTTCGAACAAACGCCTGAAGAGGTTCGTGAAGAATGGCAATGTGGCATTGCTAAAGCTGCGGTCGAAATGATCAGTTGGCCATGCTTGAAGTACCATCGGGATTATCAAGAGTCAAAGGTGGTGTACGTTGAACCTAAGGGGATTGGGGATGATTTTCCTCAATCGGTCTTTGCCACTGCTATCGAAAATAACCAATCAAACTTGACGGAAGATTGTTTGACCGTCATACAGACGCTCGCTGCTTATGAAAACAATGCAGCGAACGTAAGAAAGATATTGGAGAAATTAGGCCAGTAACATGGCCTTATTTTTTGACAATTAGCCTATTTCGGTTATCTCGACTCTGTCGGATAAGCTCATCACCCATAATTACATTTTCCGCTTTTGCTAACCGATCATAAAGCAGTACGTTGACCGTTGCGGCTAGGTTCATACAGCCGACGGTAGGAACGTAGACAACAGCATCGGCTTGGTCAACAACCTCCTGGGCAATTGTGCCGTCTTCGGGGCCAAAGACATACAAAGCATTTTCAGGATGCTCGAACGCTGGTAGGGCTGTCGCGCCTTCTGCAAGTTCGACACAAACAATTTTGGTATCGGCAGGTAAATCATCAAGTAGCGATTCTACGTTGGTCAGTGGGATTTTATCTGTAATGTCTTTGGTGTCCGTATGGAATTTAGCCGCATAACCGTAGCGGTTACCCGTATACTTCACAGAATCGACACGATAGCAGCCCGCTGCCCGCATTACCGCCCCAACATTGGTAGGGCTTTTAGGGTTACTTAGTCCAATACTGACTCGGTTGTTTTTCATTGATGATTTCCGCAGAGCTTGTTTCAAGCGCGGCATAGTAGCAGAGAGGTGGGGCAAGGGGTAGGTGGACATACTATAAGCTGACACTGAAATTGTGTAAAAACCTCTTATTGGTGTGGGTTTTGTACATAAATACAGCAAACGATACCTTTTGAGCTGGCTCAGCAGCAGTAAACGTTGGTTAAATCACTAAATTATAATAATTAACTGTCTACACTGGATGTAACTGATTGTTTATGGAGGGAGCCATATGACTATTCAAACGCTTAGCAGTGATAAACTGTATCGCGCCTCAGAACTAAATGGCTTGCCTGAAGGTTGTAAGTCGACCAAGAATCTCACCCCGCTTGATGAGATTGTCGGGCAAGAGCGTGCCCAGAAGGCCGTTGAATTTGCCATGTCTATCAAGGAGAAGGGGTACAACATCTATGCTATTGGCCGTAACGGCCTTGGCAAGCGCACTATGGTGTTGCGCTACCTCAATCGCCACGATCCTAACGGAAATGGTAATCCTCTATACGACTGGTGTTACGTCGCCAACTTTGATGAAACTCGTAGCCCCAAGGTTCTAAAACTACCTGCTGGCAGTGGTCATGCTTTTAAAAAAGATATTGAAAAGCTGATGACCCGCTTGGTTAAAGCTCTGCCTCTGGCTTTTGATAATGAAATGTATTATAGCCGCTCGGAAAAACTGAAAAATCAGCTGACGGATAAGCAAGAAAGCGCGCTGTTGACGCTCACTAAGGAGGCTAAAGAGCACAGTGTCAGTTTGTCGGTAACAACGACGGGGGAGTATCAGCTTGTTGCCCTCAACGGCGAAGAGCCACACACCGAAGAAACGTTTGCCAAGCTTACGGAAAAAGAGCAAGCCGCTTTTGAAAACACCATCAATGAGCTGGAACGCCAGCTGCGGGATATTGTTCGTCAACTGACTGAATTGGAAGAAGAGTTTTCCGACAAGATCCAGAAGCTCAATGAAGAAGTCGCGCTCGATGTCGTGTCGCATTTTATCAAGACCCTGAAAGAAGAATATAAACCGTTGCCAGAGGTTATCGCCTATTTGAAAGCGATGCAGGCTGATATTCTGGAAAACCTGGATATTTTCTTGGAAGAAAGTGAAGAGCAGGTTGCCTTGGCATATGCCGCGCTTGATAAAAAAATGCCTCGCCGCTACCAGGTTAATGTGCTGGTGAGTCAGGACGGCTCTAAGTTTCCAATCGTGGTCGAGGAAAGCCCGAATTACCACTCTATCTTTGGCTATGTTGAAAACGCGACCTACAAAGGCACGGTATTTACCGACTTTTCGCTGATCCGCCCGGGCAGCTTGCACCGAGCCAATGGTGGTGTTTTGTTGATGGATGCGGTGAAAGTGTTGGAGCGCCCTTATGTATGGGATGGGCTCAAACGCGCATTGCGTTCTCGTAAATTAAGTGTGAGTTCACTGGAAAAAGAAGTGACGCTGTCGGGGACGATTTCGCTGGATCCGGAACCCATTCCACTGACCGTGAAGCTCATCTTGTTTGGTGATTATCAGACATACCAGCTTCTGCAGCATTATGATCCTGAGTTCAGTGAGCTGTTCCGTGTCACGGCTGATTTTGAGGATGAGATGAACCGCACCGATGAGTCGGAAGCACAATATGCCAAGTTCATTTCCAGTATCGTTAACGACAATAAGATGCTTCACTGTGATCGTAAGGCGATTGGCCGGATCGTCGAATATAGTTCTCGTCAGGCCGATGATCAGAACAAGCTGTCTTTGCACTCTGCGGATATTGCCAATCTGCTGCGTGAGTCTAATTATGTTGCTAAATCGTCCAATGCCACGATGATCAGGGCCAATCATGTTGAGCTTGCATTGAGTAACCAGGAATTGCGGGTCAGCAGGCTTAAAGATCACGTTATGCAAACCTTTACCAACGGTACAACCCTGATTGATACCGTCGGCGAAGTGATAGGGCAGGTGAATGGCTTGTCGGTCATTTCAACATCAGATTACCAGTTCGGCTCACCGAACCGTATTACCGCAACGACGTCCTACGGTGAGGGTGGCGTTTTTGATATTGAACGCAGTGTCGATCTTGGCGGCCGGATCCACTCCAAAGGCGTGATGATCCTATCGGCCTATCTCGCATCGGTGTTTGGCCGCAACAAGCGGATCCCGCTGACGACCCACCTGACTTTTGAGCAATCTTACGGTGGTGTCGATGGGGATAGTGCGTCGATGGCTGAGCTGTGTGCCATTGTTTCTGCCTTCTCCCAAATGCCAATCAGGCAGGATGTCGCCATTACCGGTTCGATGAACCAGTTTGGTGCCGCCCAGCCGATTGGTGGCGTTAACGAGAAAATCGAAGGCTTCTTTGATGTCTGTGCAATCAAAGGTCGTACGCCAGGCCAAGGGGTGATCATCCCTCAGTCTAATGTGCATAACCTGATGCTGAGAAAGGATATTGTTGACGCTGTCGACAAGGGTGAATTCAATATCTGGGCGATAAGCCATGTGACGGAGGCGATTGAGATCCTGATCGGGCAGGTTGCAGGCCAAGCTGGCTTGGATGGAATCTATCCGGTCGACAGTGTGCTAGGCCAAGCACAATTGAAGCTTAACGCACTCCGCTAGTCTAACAAGGTTCGGCTTAATTGAAAAAGACCGCCAGAAGTGGCGGTCTTTTTTAGTTTTGGTTCTGGTTATTATACCGGTAACTACTTACTCGGCGCCGCACGCTGGCTACCGAAAATGTTTATAAGCGTACCGACAATGATCAAGCTGCCGCCCAGTAGCGTCCAGACTGAAGGCAGCTCATTAAATAGGAATGCGCCGAGCAGGATCGAAAAGACCACTTGAATGTAGGAGTAGGCGGTAGCCTTGCTTGCCGCTTCGGTTTGCATGGCTTTGGTCAAGCAGACTTGGCCAATTTGGGTGAAGATACCAACCAACAATAACAAGGCGGCCTCGAACAATGTTGGTATTTGGATTTCGCCACCCAGCAGGGTAAGAGACAACGGCAGAGCGATGAACGGAAAGTAAAAAACGATGACCGAGCTGTCCTCGCTTCTGCTCAAGCGTTTGACAATGGTATAGGCAACCGCACTGAAAAATGCACCCAACATGGCGATACTGACGGCAAAAGTAGGAAGTTCAACCGCGCTACTGGCAAGCATATTGGGTTTCACGGTAATGATGAGACCAATGATGCTCAGCACAATACAGGCAATGGTTGACAGTTGGATCCGTTCTTTAAGGAAGAGCAGTGCCAGTACAGCGGTAAATACCGGATGCAGGTATTGTAGGATCGTTGCTTCAGCCAACGGCAAATGGGCAATCGCATAGTAGACACAGATCAGTCCCAGTGTACCGACGGTACCCCTCGCGACTAAGAGTGGCTTGTTGTTACCCCACACCGGGATTTTTTTGCGCTTGATGTCGAGGTAGCTGATTATGAGTGAGATAAACGCCCTTGCGGCTACAATTTGGAAGATAGGCATTCCCGTGCTGCTGACCAGCTTGACACAAGCGGCCATCAGGGCAAAGCCAAGTGCTGAAAGCAGCATATACCTCAGCCCGACAGGGAGTTGGCTGAAGATGGAGTTCCTAAGGAATGGTGGGACAAGGGTTTTGTACATTGGTGAAATTGAAACCTCAGCTGTGGTGTAGCGAAAAACGCTGATCCAAATGATAATGGGAATCGCTGCTGCAAGTTTGCCTGAAAAAAATGCATAACGCATTAGATATGTGTGACAAATAGTCTAGAAATAATAAAACGCCCTAGCATGGTGGCTAGGGCGTATTGATTGTTTGGCGAAACTAGCGAGCCAGTTTATGGTGAGCGCGCGAGAAGTGGCCGGCGCAGAAGGCCCCAACAATCGATAGCTCACCGGCCAGGCACAGGGCTGCACACACTTCTGATAACGCTTGGGAATTTCCGCTGCCGTGCAGACCAAGCAAATCCAGGCAGGCCTTTTGGCTTGGTAGCGATGTTCCGCCACCGACGGTCCCCACCATCAGGTTAGGTAAGGTAACAGAAGCATATAGACCGCCGTGTTGATTCACTTCAATACGGGTAATACCGACAGCAGACTCAGCCACACAGGCGGCATCCTGGCCACAGGCAATATAAAAAGCTGCGAGCGCATTGGCATAGTGGGCGTTGATACCAATACTGCCACTCAATGTACCGCCGATGGTGTTCATGCGGGCAAATTCGGCCATTTTCTGTGGGGTTGTGTGCAGCATTTTTTCGATCAGTACTTTGTCGATATTGATTTCGGCGGTCACTTTCTTGCCCCGCACACCGCGAAGGGTCTGTGCTGTGGCCTTCTTGTCACCAGACAGGTTGCCATCGAGGAAGGCTTCAAGTGGTTTGATCGGGGAGTGAGACAAGATATGCTCGAAGACGGCATTGGTGGAAATGGTGACCATATTCTGGCCAGATGCATCGCCAGTGAGGTATTCAAAAACCAGATAAACATGGTTACCCTCGATATTGACGCTAATATCAGCCAGTTTGCCGTGGCGGGTAGTTGATTCGGCGATAGAGCGGAATTCGTCATACTGGGTAACAACCCAAGCTACAAATTGGCCTGCCTGTGCCAAGTCAAAAAACGCAAAGCAAGGCGTTCGGGTCACCCCTTCATTGAGTAGCATGGCACTTGCCCCGCCGGCCTGGGTAATAAGCTGCGATCCTCGGTTGTAGGAAGCAACAAGGGCGGCTTCGGTTGTGGCGAGTGGTACGTGAAAGTCATCCTGGGCAAACAGGCCGTTTACTCGAAGCGGTCCGGCGATGCCTATGGGCATCTTGACCGTGCCGATGAAATTTTCGATGTTTTTGTTATAGCAGAGCATCTGCTCTTGTGTATGTCCATCGAGCAATTGTGCTTTGGCTTCATCGTTATCGAGCATTTGCCAGCGACGCTCGACCGCTTTGGTCGTGAGGTAAGGCGTGCGTGGCTGTTTCTTTTCCGGCTTGGCAAACTTCGAACCAAGTCGTTGCTGCAGCTCGTCGGCAGTGAAGTCATTGACCACGGTTGTCATATGGTCACGTCGATGGAGATTAAGTTTTGGCATAGCAGTACTTCTTAGCTAATGACTGCGGCGGATTGTAACCCCCTAATATAAAAACACTACTCCTGCCAGTTGGGAAAATCAGCTACTGACAGAAATCATTCAGGTTTTTTTTGTTTTGCGACATTGAGGAATGTTGCCATCCCGCTGATATCTAAATAACCATCAGATTTTTTATGAGTTCGGAGGTATTGATAGCCAGTCACAATTTTTAACAGTTTATCTGCTTCAGTATTGCTGATCTTTTTACCGTTTACATGCTCAAAAGCGGCATTGAGCGCCGGTTTATCGACAACTTCGGCTTGGCGGTAGAGATAGCCGCAGCCTGTCGCCAGCCACTCCAGCGAACAATTCGCCCGCATCGCTATTTGGTTAGCCTTGGCCAAACTCGGCTCGCTGCCTTTTAGGTATTTGCGGAGCAAGGCTTCGCTAATTTCCACCCTGCGGGCAAAACCGCTGATACTTTCTTCGCCGATAAGCGTTCTAAGGCGAGAAGAAAAAGACATAGTTCGTACTCCAGTTCGAGGGTTTGGAGTTATAGCATTGCCTCCAGAGCAGAACAAGCCTAGGATGAATGGCGATTTTTGAGTAAATGGAGTTAAGTCCTGATGGTGGCAAAAGTTGAACTCATCCCTAGCGGGCAGAAGTTTTCTGAATTAGTTCAAGGGTATTGGCGTCTTGCAGACTGGCGGATGAACCCGCAGGAGCGATTGAGCTTTCTAAAGCAACATATTGAGCTGGGTGTCACGACCGTGGATCATGCCGATATATACGGCAACTATAGCTGCGAGCAGTTGTTCGGTGAAGCACTGGCGCTTGATCCGAGCGTGCGCGAACACATTGAAATTGTGACCAAGTGCGATATCAATCTGTGCTCGGACCTTGTGCCAGAGCGCAAAATCAATCACTACGATACCAGCAAGCAGCATATCGTTAATTCGGTGAACAATTCATTGTCTCGCCTCCAGGTCGAGAATATCGATGTCTTGCTGATTCACCGTCCGGATGTGCTGATGGATGCGGACGAAGTTGCTGAAGCCTTTGCTGAGCTCAAGCAACAAGGCAAGGTAAACCACTTTGGTGTGTCAAATTTCACCCCTTCGCAGTTCGAGTTGCTGCAATCTCGTTTGGATGCCCCTCTGGTGACAAACCAGGTGGAGATTAACCCGCTGAACTTTGACGTTGCCCACGACGGCACGCTAGATCAACTGCAGATGAAGCGCATTAAACCTATGGCGTGGTCATGCTTGGGGGGCGGTGCGATTTTCTCAGGCCAGTCGGAGCAGCAAGTCCGAGTGCGCCATGAACTGGATGTCATTCGAGAAGAAGTCGGGGCGCAGAGTATTGATCAGGTGATCTACGCCTGGGTAAGACGTCTGCCATCGAATCCGCTTCCGATTATTGGTTCAGGTAAAATCGAACGCGTGCAAGCTGCGGTGGAGGCACTGGATATCAACCTGACTCGGGAGCAGTGGTATCGCGTGTGGGTTGCCTCGAAAGGTCATGGTGTGCCATAGGGTTGTGTATTTGTGCCAAGCAGGCTCTATCTAATATAAAAGCCCTCAGGCGGTATTACGTCTGAGGGCTTTTTTCAAGCAGGCTTTTAGCTTGCTGCAATAACTACCAGGTACCGGTGTTTTCCATTGATATCCAAGGCTCGGCAGGCGCCAGCGCTTCACCTTTTTGTAGCAGCTCTATGGAAATGCCGTCTGGCGAGCGGACGAATGCCATATGGCCATCACGGGGAGGGCGGTTAATGGTGACACCATTTGCCTGGAGGTGGGCACATAGGTCATAAATATTATCGACACGGAAAGCTAAGTGTCCGAAATTACGGCCACAGGTATATTCTTCAGGATCCCAGTTATAAGTCAGCTCAACTAAGGGCGCGCTGGTGGCTTTCGCATTCTCTGCGTCACCGGGAGCAGCAAGGAATACCAGCGTAAAGCGGCCTTTCTCACTCTCTTTACGGTTCGTTTCTACCAGGCCAAGTTTGTTGCAGTAGAAATCAAGCGACGCGTCTAAATCGCTGACTCGTACCATAGTGTGTAAATATTCCATTGTACTTCCTGTTGTTGGTGGTGTAGCCCAACGCTAAGTTACTATTCTAGCAGTAATTCTGCAACGGCTTCACCAACGCCAGTCGCTGATTGCGGATTCTGGCCAGTGACGAGGCGCCCATCAATAACCACGTTATTTGCCCAAGCTTCAGCGGATATAAAGTTGGCATTGGCTTGTTTGAGCTTGTCTTCTAGCGAGAAAGGGACAACTCCGGTCAGTCCAATAGCCTCTTCTTCTTCATTGGTAAAGCCGGTGACTTTCATGTTGGCAATCAAATGGGCACCATTGGCATAGGTCATATTGACCAAGGCGGCTGGTCCATGGCAGATAGCGGCAAGAATACCGTTTTGTTGATAGATGGCAATGGCAACACGTTTGACATGTTCGTCTTCGGGAAAATCCCACATGGTGCCATGCCCGCCTGCAAAAACAATCGCTTGGTAGTCTGAAGGCATGATGTTGTTTAGCGAATGGCTATTTTTTAAATGATCGACAAGCGTAGGATCGGCAAGGAAGCGGGCATTGAGCGGATCGGCTTCATCCCAGCTCTTGGGATCGACAGGTGTCTCGCCTCCGGCTATTGAGACGATATCGACATCAATGCCTTTATCCACCAGGGCGTAGTAGGGGTGTGTTAATTCCGAAAGCCAAAATCCGGTTTTTGCACCGGTATTGCCTAATGCAGCATGACTGGTAAGTACAATTAATGCTTTTGCCATAATGTGATCCCCCAAGCAGAGTTAAAACTTACAGCGAAAGCATAGTATATCTGCATGATTTCATGTATCAGCCTGCTGCGTCATGGCTCGCCAATGCTTCCGCGATACCTTCTCACTACACTTTACATAGGTGTGTCTTTTCTGTTTGACCCGAGGAGGAGGTGGAGATGCCCAAGCGTAAGTTGACCATCTTCTATGATGGCGCCTGCCCGAGTTGCGTTGATGATCGGGATTGGTTTGAGCACCGTGTTAGGCAATCTGAAAATATTGATTGGTTTGATATTACGGGTAGAGAGGATGAGTTGAGGGCGTTGGGAATTGACCCCTATCTTGCTGTCAGAGAATTGCACGTGATGAATGCAAAGGGGGAGATCCTCAAGGAAATGGACGCCTATATTCTCTTGTGCCGGCAGTTATGGTATCTGCGTCCATTGGCATGGTTTATGGGGTTGCCGTTTGTGAAAATACGGCTTTCGCGCTGGTATAGAAAAACGGTCGACCAGCGATTAGCTGCGCAGGGAAGAATTGAAAGCGATAAATGAATATATGCGCAATCTTTGTTTTATTACGTCGTTTGGATTGAGCCGGATAACAAGCCTGTAAGTGAAAGCCTAGCACTGCCAATTTCGCTCTGTTGGTGGCTTGGCAAAATTCCATCGCCTTTTTTAACGGGGCTGTTAAGCTAGTTGAATATTCGTTTATCAGTAACAGTAGGGAAGCTATGCTCGCTAATCGCCAAGTTCAGGGTTGGAAAACACCACAGAATTTTTTGATCTTAATTTCAATTATTGTTCCGGTTGCTTTTTCAAGCTGGCAGGCACTCCTTAATAACTTTGTAATTGAAGAAGCGGCCTTTACAGGGGCTGACATCGGATTATTACAAAGTGTGCGTGAAATACCGGGGTTCTTGGCCTTTACTGCAGTATTTGTTTTGCTGTTTATTCGCGAGCAGCGGTTTATGATCCTTTCGCTCGCAATGTTAACGCTCGGTGTTGCGCTAACAGGTTTTTTCCCATCTGTGGCCGGCTTACTAATGACAACCCTGTTGATGTCTACAGGGTTCCACTACTTTGAGACGCTGAAACAGTCCCTTTCGCTGCAATGGCTGCAAAAAGATGAGGCGCCAGAAGTGTTGGGCAAACTGATTTCGGTCGGCGCGCTAGCTTCGCTATGTACCTATGGAGCCTTATGGCTGATGCTGGAGCAGCTTCAATTGTCGTTTAAGTGGGTATATCTCGTAACCGGGATGGCTGCTTTTGCCGTGTTGGTATTTGTCGCTTTGGCTTTTCCAGAGTTTAAAAGTGAAACTGTACAGACTAAGAAACTGGTTTTTCGCAAGCGCTACTGGCTGTATTACGCGCTGACATTTATGAGTGGTGCGCGCCGGCAGATATTCATTGTGTTTGCCGGTTTCCTAATGGTTGAAAAGTTCGGCTATTCTGCCGCGGACATTACCCTGTTGTTCTTAATCAATTATCTGTTTAATTGGCTATTTGCGAAAAAAATCGGCCGCTTTATCGGCAAAGTGGGTGAGCGTAAGGCCTTGGTGTTTGAATATGTAGGTTTGATTTGTGTGTTTGCTGGCTATGCTATTGTGGAGCAGGCCGAGATGGCGGCAGTATTGTATGTCATCGACCATCTGTTTTTTGCCCTGGCACTGGCGATGAAAACCTATTTTCAGAAAATTGCCGACCCTGCCGATATGGCTTCCACCGCCGGAGTGGCATTTACCATCAATCATATTGCAGCTGTTGTTATTCCGGTGAGTTTTGGGTTGCTTTGGTTATCGTCACCCTCTGCTGTATTTTTCGCCGGTGCCGCCATGGCCGGCGTGTCGCTGATGTTATCGCTGAATATTCCGGCTAAACCAGAAGAAGGCAATGAGGTGAGGGTATTAGCTTGGCGCTAAAAGACACATTCATTGACAAGGTCGGACTTGAGTGACAAGCATAAGTTTTGCATCATATATCCCATTGATTTCAAGACTGGCTGTTTGGCGTATCTTGAACTCGTGGAACAATACCGATAAAGAGTAAAAAAGGTAAAGATCATGATTTCGAAATGGGCAGTGCGCTTTTTTCAAATGGCGGAGCTAGTTGGCTCATGGAGTAAGGATCCCTCTACGCAGGTTGGTGCTGTGATCACCAAAGGAAACCGTATTGTCTCTGTTGGTTTCAACGGTTATCCTCATGGCGTTTCAGACAGCGCTGATACTGATGATCGTGAAATGAAGCTACTAAAAACACTTCACGCAGAGGAAAATGCCATATTGTTTGCTAAGCGTGATTTGGCAGACTGTGACATTTGGGTCACTCACTTCCCTTGTCCTAACTGCGCTGCAAAGATTATCCAGACGGGTATTTCAACGGTCCATTGTCCTGAGCAGACGGAAGACTTCCTGTCACGGTGGGGCGATAAAATTCAAGTGAGCCAGGAGATGTTTGAGCAGGCAGGGGTAAGTGTAAACTGGCTGCCGCTTAATGAGCTGGATCGCAAAGCTAATTAAGTTCAGTGACATCACTTGGCAAGAAAAAAGGCTGCATTGGCAGCCTTTTTCGTTAATGGCCAAGTGACCTTGGCCATCGTCAGATGCAAAAGTGACAGTTCTCTTCGGTAAGGCCGTGCCGGCCCATAAGATTGGCTATATGTGAATGCCCAGCTTCAACGCCCATCAAGTACCCCTCTTCTATTGTTTCTGGCTTCATCGTCAGGCGTTTGACCGGAAAATTCTCTGGGGGGGCAATGACTTTTACTACCGAGTCAGCCGGCGGATTGCGGATAAATTCCAGTGAGGCATTATAGTTCTCAGCACGGTGCAGCATCGCCTCGGTAACCCCGGGATAGCGTGACAATAATTTTCTCATCAACCAAGGGTGCTTGGTTGGGTTCATGTGATAACTCAAAGGGTGTGAAAGAATTACCGTAATATCTCTTGCTCCGCGACGGTAGGCCTCTTTCACGGGGATTGAATCGGCAACCCCTCCGTCGGTGTAACACCCCCCAGAAAAACAGGGTGGGGTTTTAACTGCAATCGGTAGTGCTGCTGATGCAACCATCGCATCCTTTATGTTGGACTCGGTAATGCGATAATAGTCGGCATGGCCATTGGAGACATTGGTGACGGTTGCCCAGATGGGAATAGAGCTGAACAAGGTTCGTTTATCAATAGGGTAGCGACGATTAGATTCTTTCCATAGCCAGTTTACATCGACTAAATCCCCACCTTTTAAAAAACGCCTGGGGTTAAAGAACCTGTTGCTTGTCGCCAACTCTGTGATCACGTTATAGCTGCGTTTGGGTTGATGAGAAAGGTAGCCTAGCAGGTTGGAAGCCCCGGCTGAAACGCCCATTGCAAAATCATAAGGGCGAAAGTCGGTGGTCATAAAGGCATCGAGTACACCACTGGCAAAAATTCCACGCATTGCACCGCCTTCTACTATTAATGCGCGGCTGTTTTCAAACACCATACAAACCTCATTATCTCAATTATGCGCTAAGGTTACGCTGAGCGGTCCAGAAACGATATTTGGTTTTATTTATTGCTGTAATCAGTATTTTCTAACATGCCAGCGAGGTGGGGGCAGATGTCTATCAAGATCATTCAAGGTGATATCACATCGGCTGCCGTAGATGCGATAGTCAATGCCGCCAATCCAACCATGTTAGGGGGCGGCGGGGTCGACGGAGCTATTCATCGTGCAGCGGGCCCGCAGTTGTTGGAAGCGTGCCGCAAGGTTCCCGTTATCAACGGGGTGCGCTGCCCATTCGGAGAGGCGAGGATCACCACTGCTGGAAAACTACCAGCAAAATTCGTGATACACACCGCGGGGCCAATTTATTCACAATCCGCAGTTCCAGCAGAGGTGCTGGCTTCCTCGTACCGTAATGCTTTGCGGCTAGCACTGGGTAATGGATGTAAGAGTATAGCGCTACCCGCAATATCATGCGGTGTTTACGGTTATCCTCTGGATGAAGCGGCTAAAATTGCAGTTAACGTGTGTTTGGAAGGAGAATTCAAATGCTTAGATAAGATTTTTTATTTATTCAGTGAAGAAGTTGCGAATGTATGGTTGCGAGAATTAAATCGAAGTATGTGAGATTGCTTTGATATAGTGAGCTATAAACAGGATTAGCCACAAACTATCCCCAGAAAATGTGGATAACTCTTTTTATTGCCTGGGCAAATACATTGGTCGTTATTTGGCGGGCTGGGGAAATGTTTTGTAAATCAACGTTATTATGTATTGTATGTGGTTTTTAAGTCTATGTTAATGGCTGGTTTTCCGTTTTCTTTTAGTGTTTAATTCTGTTTCAGTTATCGAAAACGCTTGTTTCGTCAGGTTTTCGCCATTAGTATCTACGCCGAATTTTACCTTTTTGGAGATACTTGAATGGACTTTATCGTCGAAGTGCTGGGCTGGACCAGTGTCGCTTTTTACATCTCACTGACTATTTTTAATAGTATGAAAGCAACACGCTTTGCTGCGTTTGGTTCTGCTGCGAACGATACGGTTTGGGCTTTGTTGATGGGCTGGTATCCAAAGGTAATCCTTAACCTTGCAGTAGCGAGTATTAACACTTACCGCTACGCAAAAGATTTCATGAGCGTATCCAAGACATTGCTGATTGCTCTAGGTAGTGTAATGGCTGCAGGTATTGGTTATATCCTCTATGTTGCGGTGTCTTCATTTATTAGTGAACCAACGCTGGCAGTAGGGTTTCAGTTTTTGGACTTGGGTATTATCCTGACAGCTATCTATATGACTAGCTTGCGTAAATACCGCGTACTTATGCTGATGTCTGGCTTTGTCGGTATGGTTGGTTACTATGGCAACCCTCAGATGATGATCATTAAGGCGTTGGTGATTGGCATCATGTCTTATAAGCTATCCAAAAATCAAGACGACAGCTCGCAAGCCGTTGCCGCCCAGTCTTAAGAGTATGTATTGAATAAGCCCCGGTACCGTTAAGGTGCCGGGGCTTTTTTATGGAAAATGCTTTGATGATAGAGCCGTGAATGACTGCTCTAACATGGTATGAGAGTTAAAACTCAGCCTCGACTTGGAATGTCATCGGCTCACCGGTAATCGGGTGGCTGAGCTCCAATCGCTCTGCATGCAGGTGCAGGCGGTTGGCTTTGACGCCATACAGGTCGTCACCAATGATTGGCATGTTTAGCCCCAAAGAGTGGGCGCAATGAACTCGTAGCTGATGAGTTCGGCCGGTTTTCGGGTACAGATGCAACTTGGTGTGCTTGTCGGTGCGGCTGATCACTTCCCACTTGGTTTCGGCAGGTTTTCCGTACTCGTGGCAGATCAGCTGGCGTGGTCGGTCATCAAGATCGCCCCGCATCGGTAAGTTGATGTAACCGGTATCGTTCTCCAACACTCCATCAATCAAAGCGGTGTAGCGTTTCTTGACCGTGCGCTGGATAAATTGCTTCTGCAGGCTCTTGTTGGCCCGTTTGGATATCGCAATGACCATCAAACCCGATGTCGACATATCCAAGCGATGGACAATTAATGGCCCCGTGGCATCAGGAAATTGATGCTTCATCCGCAAGTACACCGAGTCTTCAATGGTTTTCCCTGGTACAGACAAAAACTCAGCAGGCTTGTTGACCACTGCCATATCATCATCTTGATAGATAATCTCAACGCTTTTCCCTTCCGCTGGGTTAGTTAGCAACGGGTTGTCGTCAAGAGCCATACCTTCGAGCATATGGGTAAGGATCGGCTGGCATTTACCCTGACATGCAGGGTAGTAATGCTTGTGGCGACGTATTTCAGATTTCGGCGAACACCCCCACCAAAACTCAGCCATCGCCAATGGTGTCATGTTGTGTTTGAACGCGTAATGTAGCAGTTTTGGGGCTGCACACTCACCGGCGCCTGCGGGCGGGACACCTTGCGCAGTGCCGGTGAAGAGTTCGCCAAGGCATTTCTCTCTACCATGGATATTGAGAAAACGGTATTGTTCAAACAACCACTGTTGTAAAGATGAAGACAGATTACGGCGCTCTTCAATCAGTGGGTCAATGACATTCTGCAATTGATCGAGTTGCTGCTGCTTATTGGCAATTTCAGCCTCCCAGTAGAGCTTGAGATCGCGCAGTTGGAGTTTTTCAATCACACTTTCTTGGCTGAGCTGTTTTTTCAGCTTATTGCGTACTTCAGGAGTAAGTTCGGCACTATCAGCACGTTTAGCTTTACGTACTTTTCTCGCCTCAATCATGTTACGGCGATGTGTCGCCAGCGCTTCATCGGCCGCGGCTTGAGCCTGCATCAATGCCTGTTTGGCATTGGCTAACTCGGGGTTGGCTTCTAGGCTCCGGATCTGCTGGGTAAGCTCGGTGATTTCGGCTTGGCCGCTGAGGAAAAAGCTGCCTTCTGCGAGCATATCGAAGACAGGTGGGACAAAATGCGGCAACAAGTTTTGGTCGGCCATTTTCCCCGAGAAAGCAGAAAGAAAGCCAATGTCGCCCTGCTGGTTCTTAACCAGCAAAACGCCGAACATTTTCCCGATAGCATTGTTTGTATCACCATCCAGGCCAAAGTTATGCTCCCAGTCGCTTTGCGTCTCAAGGTGCAGTTGGAGTTGTTTGGCGGCAACGAGGCATAGCGGGTGTGGTTCGTAGTAGAACGGGTATGTAAAACGCTCGGGCAGTGAATAGTGCTCGATAGAAGATGTAAAAGGCGTAAAACAGTGTTCCGGTGCGTGCATAAGCTGATCTATGGTGAAGTTATCCGGTCCTACCGCTTCAGTGAGAGGCGATAGGGATTAAGGGCGGCAATTCTACCTGTTCAACGAAGTGAGATCATCTTTGGTGAGGATTTTCAATAACGGCATGTGTAAAGTCGCACCAGTAAGCGTCGCAATGGGGTTGATAGTCAAGACACGCCTGTTTCCACCCCTGCGCTCCAGTTATCAATTGTTGTTTCACTTATCGGCTACACCGCCTTGGGTTAAATGGCGGGGATCCAGCAGTTTCTCCAGTTCGGCTCGGCTGAGATCGGTTTCTTCCTCTGCAACATCGATGATATCGCGTTTCTCTTTGTAAGCTTTTTTGGCTATTTCGGCGGCTTTCAGGTATCCAATAATCGGGTTGAGTGCTGTGACCAAAATAGGGTTTCTGGCAAGGGTGTTATTCAGTGATTCCTGATTCACTTGGAACGAATTAATAGCTTTGTCGGCAAGAAGCTCTAATGAACGGGCGAGCAACTCGATACTTTGCAAGATATTGTAGGCAATGACGGGGAGCATGACGTTGAGCTGGAAATTACCCGACTGACCTGCAATTGAGATGGTTGTGTCGTTGCCAATCACTTGTGCAGCCACCATCGCGGAAGATTCCGGGATAACCGGATTTACTTTTCCCGGCATAATTGAAGATCCGGGTTGGAGCGACTCAAGCTCAATCTCACTCAGCCCGGCTAGTGGACCAGAATTCATCCACCTCAAATCATTACTGATTTTCATCAATGCAACGGCTGCGGTTTTGAGTTGCCCTGATAGGCTGACAATCGCATCCTGGCTACTGATGTTATAGAAGAAATTGTCACTGACCGAAAAATCCACTTCGGTTGACACAGATAGGTTATTGACAAAAATAGCCGGAAATGCGGGAGCTGAGTTGATTCCTGTACCGACAGCCGTCCCTCCCTGACCCAATGCAACAACATTATCCAGTACCATTACGATCCCCTGGCAAGCCTTGCTCAACTGGGTTTGCCAGCCTTCCATTTCTTGCCCAAGGGTGACTGGCATGGCATCCATCAGGTGGGTTCTGCCTGTTTTGGTGATATGACCAACAGCATGAATTTTTTGCTCGAGGGTTTCGATAATGTGCTCAAAGGCTGGAAGTAACTGTTTATGGCAGGCGAGAGCAGCACTGACTTGTATCGCGGTGGGGATCACATCGTTACTGCTTTGCCCCATATTGACGTCATCATTGGCACTCACTGGCTTGTTGAGCTTTTGGGTAGCCAAAGTGGCAATGACCTCATTGGCATTCATGTTTGAGCTTGTCCCTGAGCCCGTTTGAAATATATCGACCGGAAAGTGTTCGAGATGTTGGCCGTCTATGATTTCCTGGCAGCCATCAATGATGGCGTGGGCTTTGTCGAAATCGAGTAACTCCAACTCTAGGTTGCTCCTCGCTGCCGCTTGTTTAATGAAAGCCAGTGCCAGAATGAACAGGTGGGGCATAGGAGTTCCGCTTACCGGAAAGTTATCTACTGCACGCTGGGTCTGAGCGCCATACAACGCCTTGGTTGGGACTTTCACTTCCCCCATGCTGTCAATTTCTTTACGGAATCGTGATGTCATGGTGTCCCCCTACGGAAACAGAAATGAAGGTGTTATCGACAAGCTTAGATGTAATTCATGATATTGAGATAATTTACTGAGAATTGACGTGCCGAGTGGGAACTTTAGTTAGAATCGCGAAAATGAAGCGCTATATACGCATTTTTGGAACCATAATCAGCGTAAAAGAATAAAAATGCGTGATGGGTTTCACACCTTGCTTGTCGTGTAAGCAAGCTAT
Source organism: Photobacterium gaetbulicola (assembly GCF_003025515.1). NCBI lineage: Bacteria > Pseudomonadati > Pseudomonadota > Gammaproteobacteria > Vibrionales > Vibrionaceae > Photobacterium > Photobacterium gaetbulicola. Next base: position 38,550 of record NZ_PYME01000035.1, read on the forward strand.
TGCGTTTAGTTTTGATATTATGCGTTGAGTAGTCATAGTTACAGGTGGATGTATGAAAGTGTTGTTCAAGTCTCTGTTGGCGGTGCTCACAGTAAGTAGTTTTGCTCTGCCTGTCTATGCTGATCCGGTAGAGCCTGCAGTATCACCGGAGCTAACGGTGCCAAAGGCAATGCGAATGCTACAAAGTCATGGTTATCACGATTTTCGCAAGATCAAGGTTGAGCGAGATGAACATGAGATTGAAGTAGAAGCCAGGAATGCCGATGGCCATAAAGTCGAAATCGAGATGGATCTATTTAGCGGGAAGATTCTTGCTGTAGAACGTGATTAACGAGCAAGCCTAAACTTTCTTCGATGAAAAGCCGCGCTAACCATGCTGTTGAACAACGGTATTATACGCGGCTTTATTGTTTCAACCCCCTGGATTATTCAAGCAGGGTTGATTTGACCAACATCGCGCAGCTACTCGCCTCTAGTCGGTAACTTCCAGCTGTTTGGCTGCATGACGCGATATTGCTACCGGTGTCTACCAGTACCGAAAATTGGCCGGCAGGAAGCACAATGTTCAATGGTTCAGCTCCTCGGTTGATAGCAACAACCCCTTCGTCTGCCCGGCAAAATATTAGGTGATCTTCTCCTTTGGAGAGGACTGCCATGGGCTGTCCCTGCATCAAGTTATGGAAGGCAATCATTTTGGTCAAAACCGGTTCATTCCAGCAATCTTTCCATCTCGGCGAGCCATTGCTATTGGTAATGTTGCTGGTGTCCAAATCGCTGTAAATTAGCGGTACCCCTCCGTCACGCCCCAAAATGTAGCAGTACGCGAACAGCTCATTGTGTTCGGTCATCACTTGATCCAAAAAGACATCATTGTTGGGAATGTCATGGGTGATAGCAAAGGTAATGGCCCTATCATAGGCTAACGCTTGTCCGACAGAGTAGGGGTTATCAAGCTCAGCAAGAGGTTGTCCTTTCTCAAAGACGTTGTACATTGCATGGAAAAGAGGGAAATCATACGCCCCCAGGCTGGTTCCTTTTAAATATGGGGCGAGGAACAACTCATACTCTTCTTTTGTCGCGCCACCGTCAGTGATGATCTCACCGAAAATATGGACGTCAGCGCTAATATGTTTGTCCCAGACTAATTGAATATGCTCAAGGGTTAAATGCTTGGCTGCATCAATACGGAACCCTTTTATACCTAACTGTTTTAAGCTGTTAATATAACATTTTTGTTGCTTTATTACATTTTGGTTGCATTTTAGTGTCGGCAAGCCGGGATCTTCATTGCCGCCACTGATCCTGCCATGCTGAACCTCCCAAGGATCAGCCCAATTCTTGATGGGAAACGCCTTGATAAAATCCCGTTCAGTAAACAGAGGTTTGGTGATATCTCCGAATAATTTTAGTGTTTCGTACCTGGCTGCTGACTGGTGATACTCATCCAATACCTGCTTAGAGGGGTAATTAAGATCGTGCCTGATCTTTGACTCGTTGGCCATGTGGTTAAAGACAACATCGACATAAACATGCACGTCATGGGCATCCAGTATGGCTGTCATTTTTCTGAAATCGTCGGTGTTGCCCAGCTGGTTGTCTATTACTCGGTAGTCTTGAGGTTGGTAGCGTTGCCACCACTCCGTGCCATCCTCATGTTTGTATGATTTTAGTGGAGGAGAGACAAGGACGGCTTTGTAGCCAGCTTTCGCAATGTCTTTAGCATACTGCGTGACTCGATTATACGGCCAGTCAAAGGCGTGAAGAATGACATTGGTCGCTTTGATTTTCGTCATAGTAGTATCGCTGGTTGTCATGGTTAGTGTCCCTTCAGTGAACTGATCGCAGTCTATCGTGGTGTGATGAAAAAGTATTCAGCTGTTTGATTAAAAAAAGGGGAGGAGGGCAGGGGGAGTAGTTCACAATTATTAATGAACTGTTTAAATAATGCGCGAACTGTAAATAAAAGAATATTTTAATGGTGTTTTTTTGTTGTTTGGTTTATTGATAGTTCTACCACTAAGGATGAGGTGGTAGTAGTTGAAGTAAAAAGCAGTGTTCGAAATGTAATTTTACTATATTTTTGAAATTATTCACCATATTGCACTGAAAGGCTATTCTAATCCCCCATTGGAATATGTTATATATGACTATGATTGCTTACTAACAAGGAGGTACACCATGGCTGGTGTTTTAGGAATGATTTTGGCAGGTGGCGAAGGTTCACGTCTGCGTCCGTTAACAGATACAAGAACCAAACCTGCGGTGCCATTTGGTGGCAGTTACCGCCTTATTGACTTCGCACTTAACAACTTTTTGAATGCTGACCTGATGAAGATTTATGTTCTGACTCAGTTCAAATCTCAATCTCTGTACGTGCACATGAAGAAGGGCTGGAATGTTTCTGGGATCACGGGGCGTTTCATTGATCCTATTCCGGCACAAATGCGGATGGGTAAGCGCTGGTATGACGGCACTGCAGATGCTATCTACCAGAATCTGCGTTTTATTGAACTTGAAGAACCTGATCAGGTTTGTATTTTTGGCAGTGACCACATCTATAAAATGGATGTGAAACAAATGCTTGATTTTCACCAAGAGAAAAAAGCCGAGCTAACGGTGTCTGCCTTGCGCATGCCGGTAAGTGAAGCAAGTGCCTTCGGTGTTATCGAGGTTGATGAAAATGGTTGCATGGTTGGTTTTGAAGAAAAGCCCGCTAACCCTAAGTCAATTCCTGGTGACCCAGAGCATGCACTGGTATCGATGGGTAACTACATCTTCGAAAGGGAAACCTTGTGTAAGGAGCTGGAAGAAGATGCGATTGATGAAAACTCAAGTCACGATTTCGGCAAGGACATCATTCCGAAATTATTCCCACAAGGGACGGTTTTTGTCTACGACTTCACAACCAATATTATCCCTGGAGAGAAAACAGCGGGTTACTGGCGTGATGTAGGTACGATCGAGTCTTACTGGCAGGCGCACATGGATCTGCTTTCGGAAGACGCGCCGTTCTCGCTTTATAACCGTCAGTGGCAACTACACACCTATTACCCACCGCTACCACCTGCGACCGTTCTAGATAGCGATGATTGTAAAGTCGATATCAACAACTGTATGATTTCGGCTGGTAGTTATATCCGTGGTGCTAAAGTACACAGGTCTGTGCTGGGTTTCCGTACCAATGTAGATCATGACACCACTATCAGTGAGTCAGTGATCTTAGGTGATGTAAAGATCGGTGCTAACTGTTCTATCCGTCGCGCGATTATTGACAAGAATGTGATGATTGCTCCGGGAACAGTGATTGGTGAGAATCTGGAAGAAGACAAGAAGAAGTACCACGTATCAGACGAAGGGATTGTTGTGATACCAAAAGGAGCAAAAATTGGTTACTAGGAAGAAATCTAACTCTAAGCCACTGCAAATCTTGTTTGTAGCTTCAGAGGTAGACGGATTGGTCAAAACCGGAGGTTTGGCCGATGTCGCCAAGTCATTGCCCGCGGCCTTAAAGGAACTAGGGCATGATGTGCGAGTGGTGATGCCTCTTTACCGTAGGGTACCAAATGCAGCTGAAGCGGTTGAATTGCTTGATGCTGAGCTGGTGGCATCAACCCAGCCGCAGGCGGTATCGTATAAAGTCAAACAGCTTCACAATGGTGATGTACCGGTATATACCATTGACGCACCAGAGTATTTTGACCGTCCTGAACTGTATGCAGAAAATAATGAAGGTTACCGTGATAACGGAGAGCGTTTCGCTTTCTTTAGTGCTGCAGCCTTGGATATGTGTGAAAAACTGGGTTTCCAGCCTGATGTTGTACACTGTAACGATTGGCACACCGGCCTGGTCCCGTTCTTACTCAAAACGCGTTATGCTGATGATGCGTTTTACGCCAATACACAAAGCGTTATCACTATCCATAATGCAGTGTTCAAGGGCACCTTCAATTACGACCAGTACAGTTTGATCCCTGAATTGATACAGAAGCGTTACCTGCAACTTGAAGAGGGTGCGGCGAATATCAGTATGCTCAAAGCGGGTGTGGCATTTGCCGATAAAGTTAATGCCGTAAGTCCCAACTATGCCAAAGAATTGCTTACAGAGCTTGGTTCGCACGGTATGGCGAGCGACTTCCTGTGCCGTTCTGATGTGCTTTACGGTATCGTCAATGGTTGTGATTATGGCGACTGGAGCCCGGAAACGGATCCATATATCAAGCAGCGCTTCAAAGCTAACAAAGTCAGTCTTGCACGCGGCAAGAAAGCGTGTAAACGTGATTTGCAGCAACAGGTGAATCTGCCGCTGCAAGATGTGCCTGTATACGGTATGGTTTGTCGTCTTACTGAGCAAAAGGGGATTCAATACCTTCTGCCTATTCTGCGTGACTTCTTGGTGAACGATGTGCAGTTGGTTTTGGTGGGTAGCGGTGATCCGAAATTGGCAGATGCGCTACGTGAAGTCAGTGACGATTTTGCCGACAAGTTTGCCTTTATTGAAGCCTATGACAACCCGTTGGCACATTGTGTTGAAGCTGGCTCTGATTTCTTCCTGATGCCATCACAGTTCGAGCCTTGTGGTTTGAACCAGATCTACAGCCTTGCCTACGGTACATTACCGATTGTACGTGGGGTGGGGGGCCTAAAAGATACCGTTATTGATTACGATGCCACGCCGCAGTTTGCGACAGGCTTTGTCTTCGACGCTCCGACACCAGAGGCACTTCTGATCAAGATGCAACGCAGCCTGCTTCTTTACTGCCAGCGTCCTCAGGAGTTCAAGCGCTTGCAGCAAAATGCGATGGCGTGCCGTTTTGAGTGGAAAGATGCCGCCGAGCAATACTTGCGGATGTACCAAGGTGAAGAAGAAACGGTACTTGAAAAAAAGCAGTCTGAGAATGCCTAGCGGTTTGATCTAGAAATGCTTAATTGGTGATAAAGCCCTCATACAGAGGGCTTTTTTTGTGGTGTCTGGCTGTATGCAATAGTGCAGGCTTCGAACCGTGCAAATGGCTATTTGGGGTCTATGCACTTTTCGTCCATGCAGCATTCATCTTTAAGAAAACCGATGACAGAGTCAAGCTGCTCATATTCTGCGACACAATATAAGGTGCGGCCTTCGCGGCGTTGGATGAGAAGACCTGCTGAAACAAGGCTTGCAATATGATGGGAAAGCGTAGAGCCTGGAATCGCGAGTTTTTCCTGTAAGCTGCCTACCGGAATTCCTTGAAAGCCAGCACGAACAACAGCTTTATAAATGCTTAGACGAGTCGGGTGACCCAGCTCTTTGAGTGCCTTTGCGACAACTTCGATTTCCATAGTTGTTTATTCCAGAAAGAAACTTGATTCGATATTACTGGAAGGATTTCTTCTTCGCCAGAGAAAGTGAGAAAATCTAGCTTGGAAGGAGAGTATGGATGAAATCAGGATAACCCAGGCTGTTAAAAAGAACGCAGAGGCTAGCCATTTGCTGTTTTTCTGTTATCATCGCGAGAAATGAATTTTATAAACAGGAGAGAAAGATGATTGTATTACGTACCCACTCGGCAAAGACTGCGAAGCCAATACATTAAGCGTTTTAGTGCTGATATTAACTAAACAAGCATCAGCAACAATGAACTAACCGCTTTTCCACTTCCTTTCTCTTGCCCGGTGTCACTCTACCCGGGGTCCATATAAACGTATTTGACCCTAAGTTCTCTTTGAGGCGCATTATCAGAGCCATCCCTGTATTGGCTTGTGCGTGGGGAAAATAATGAATTCAATGATTACACTTAGCCAACTTGGTTGGCAACCAGTCTTTCAACAGCAACTAACGCTTGAAGACTATGAACAAGCAGAAATTGCCCGCATTTTAGCGCATCACCGCAATGGCTATGCCCTGCAGACAGAAGCTGGCTCGGTTTTGCTTGAGATCCACCACTCTTTGCCGACAATGACAGTCGGGGACTGGGTACTGATTGATAGCGATAACCGCTTTATTCGTCTTTTGGAACGCGTTTCGTTATTTAGTCGAAAGGCCGCGGGAGCTAAGGTTGCCGAGCAGTATATCGCCTCGAATGTCGATACGCTGTTTATCGTCTGCTCTTTAAACCAGGATTTTAACTTAAGTCGTATTGAGCGCTATTTAGCAATTGCCCGTGAAGCCAATGTTGAGCCTGTCGTGATCCTGACCAAAGCGGATTTGTGTGAAGATGGCGATGTTAAACGCAAACAAGTACAAGCCCTTGACCCAATGCTGATGGTCGAGATGCTTAATGCGTTGGATGTATCATCATATAAGGCTTTACAGTCATGGTGCCGGATAGGTAAGACAATCGCATTTATGGGGTCGTCCGGTGTGGGCAAATCAACTCTGGTCAATACGTTGATGGGGGGCGAGGTTCAGCAAACGAGCTCTATCCGCGAAGATGACAGTAAAGGGCGCCACACGACAACGTCACGTTCATTGCACTTTATGCCTTCCGGAGCTGTGTTAATTGACACTCCCGGAATGCGCGAGTTGCAACTGACGGACTGTGAAAGTGGTGTGCATGAAACCTTTGCTGATATTGAAGCGCTCAGCAAGCACTGCCGCTTCAGTGATTGCCAGCATCAATCTGAACCTGGTTGTGCTATTCAACAGGCATTGGAAAGCGGAGAGGTAGATGAGCGGCGACTGCACAACTACTTCAAGCTGCTAAGGGAGCAAGCCAGAAATACCGCGACCTTGAGTGAGCTTCGGAATAAAGATAAGCAATTCGGCAAAATGTGCCGTTCAGTACAAAGTCAAAACCGGAAGCACAAGAAAGGCTACTAGGAATATAAGAGATAACAATGTAACGATGAAGCCTTGCTAAGTGGTATAGCAAGGCTTTATTTTTGCTTCAAAGGTAATACTCAATGATGAACATAGATGTATCCACTTTCCTTGATGCGGTTGATCACATCTTCAAAGCCATCAAACGGAATGGCAAAGCAGCCTTCACTTCGGCCCAGCGTGCCATTGTGTTTTAAAAACGCTTCGCTGACATAATCAGCCCCGTGTACCACAATAAAACGGCTTCGGGCCTTGTCGTTTATACCAACCTCGAGTCCATCTATACGAAGTGAATAGCCATTGATGCCAAAATACGTTTCTCCGGTTTTAAACAGGCCTACTGATGATTGATTGGAACCATTAATATTGGAGAAACGTGTTGGCAAGCGGTAACCGGATTGTTTGGCGTGTGCCACTAAGCTTTGGTGCGAGATGTGTCCTGACTCTACATCGACAATGAATAACCTTTCCACCTCTGATGGCAGGGTATAGTCGATAATCGTGAAGCTAGAGGGTGTCTCTCCAAGGCTGTTTGAGCGTGAGATGGCACTTTCGACCAAGAGGGGCTTGAAGTATGGGTGCTCTTTAATAGAAATGCCATGCTGGGGTGAAGAAGACGTGCAGCCCGATAGGATGCTGATAATGATGAGTAGCCTAGCAATATCACAGTAATTCACGTTTCACTCAAAATAATATCAATAGTTATGATTGGTTTATAACGACAAAATATTGTCATACTTAAATATTGATAACGTAGTGATAGCGAGTCGAAAGACTATTGGGAAAGGAAATGTGGGGCACGGCGCTATTTTCGCCGTGCCGTATAATTTAACAAGCAGGGGAAACCTTGTTGTGTTTGTTTTGTTTGCTGGCCCAATAGCCAGCCAACAGTGAGCCGGAAATATTGTGCCAAACGGAGAAGAGAGTGCCGGCAATAGCTGAAGCTGGAGAAAAGAATTTCATGGCTAATGCTGTTGCCAGCCCAGAGTTTTGTAAACCCACCTCGAAGGCGATAGTGCGACAGGTTGACTCTTCAAAGCCGAGTAGACGGCATGAATAATAGCCTGCGGTTAACCCAATTCCGTTGTGGAGGATGACGGCAAGGGCAACCACTGGGCCAATCTGGCTCAGATTATTGGCATTTAGGGCAACCACAATCGCTATTATCAATACGATAGCAACCATTGATATCAATGGCAGTAGGGAATGAATTTTATCAACGGCTTTGTGGGCAAAGGTGTTGATAACAAGGCCAATGCTAACAGGAAGCAACACAATTTTTACTAGACTAATCAGCATCGCTGAAACAGGGACGTCAACGGTTTGACCCAATAAAAGCTCAACAAGCACAGGGGTAACAATGACCCCTAGCAGGGTTGATATGGCCGTCATGGAAATTGACAGGGCGACATTTCCTTTGGCCAGAAAAGCCATAACGTTGGAAGAAGTACCACCAGCGACACTGCCAACTAACACCATACCGACTGTTAACTCAGTACTGAAGCCCAATAGAAAACTGATCAGCAAGGCGGTAACAGGCATGATTAAAAATTGGAGAATTACCCCGATGCCAACCGCTTTTTTGTGCTGAGCCACATTGATAAAATCTTTTGGTGATAAGCTAATGCCCATCGCCAGCATAATACAGGTCAGCAACGGCACAATTTGTGCCTTTAACCCAACAAACAGGTTGGGTGAGATATAAGCAAGTACCGCAAACAGTACAGCCCATGCGGGAAATAATTGGGTGATCCTTCCTATCATTATGGTTTCCTTTTCATTTAATCGAACAATTCTTCGGATAGATTATCAAATGTGTGACAAATATATTTCCATAAAGCCTATTGATAGAAAAGTGAGGAAAGGGAATAAAGAGAAAGATATTACTGAATATGTAAGCTTATAAGAAATATCTCAAATTGAATGTCTAATGTGGATGTAAACGTTTCAATTTAAATTTTTCGCAGAGAATAATACTGGTGGTATGGGGGTAAGGATTGGGGAACAGTGCCACGGATTAACGTGGCACTTTTGAAATGTGGAAGGGTTAAAGTTTTATGCCCATATTTTTATCAATAATTTTATCGAGCTGGCCATTTTCTTCGAGTCCAGCCAAAATCGTATTGATACGTGCTTTGAGCTCGATATCCTTGGGCATCATTGCCGCTATGGTTGATTCTGTGAACTGCTGATCAGGCATAGAGCGGCACAGCTCCTCATGATGCCTGGCACGGTAATCGGCTTCGACGGAGTCAGTGATCATCAGATCGACTGTGCCATCAAGAATGCGGTCGTATACATATTTGTTAGTTGGCTCAACATGCAGTTTGGCCTTTGTTAAGTGAGCACGGGCAAATTGCGCATTCGTGCCGCCCTCGTTAATGACAACTGTCGTCGATGGTTGGTCAATTTTCTCCAGTGTATTGTACTGATCGACGTGCTCGCATAATGTGATAGGGCTTTTCCCGTAACTGTAATAGCTCGAAGAAAAATCAGCATACTCCTGGCGAGCTGCATTAACCGAAATCCCGCTCATGCCAAGGTCGTATTTACCAGCCTTGAAGTCTTCCATCAGGGTTGGCCAACTGGTCGGTACCAAGGTTAATTTTACGCCCAGCTCATCAGCAATGATCGCGGCGAGTTCATGTTCGATTCCGACATAGCTCCCATCACTGAGTTTTTCGGAAAACGGCATGTAGTCGCCGGTCACACCAATGCGGATTTCATTGTTTTGCGTGATTTTATCTAGCGCTTCACCGGCTAATGAAGGCATGGAAACTAGGGTTGCAGCCCCAAGCAAAGTGGCAGTTAAAAATGTTGGCTTCATGTTCACTATCTTATGTTGTGTTTGGTCTGGTCTTTCTTCGTACACTGCTGAAAAAAGGTGTAGCGGGGCTGTGATGGGCCTCTGTCTGCTTTCCAAACCAACATAATTGAACTGGAAAATAAGCGCAAGAGAAAATGTCAATGGCGATGGTGTTTTTGGGTGTTTTGTTTGGTGTAACTATTTCGTTACAGTGTGTTCGGGGAGGGTAGAGATGCGAAGTCGTTGCATTTACGCTTTACGCCAGATGATTACCCATAACAACTTAATCTACCTATCGAATTATCTATAGTGTTGTGTCATTCTAGTGCAACTTATCAATACCTTTGCTGCATGAAATATGACAAAAAAACTGCTTCTACCCATATTTGCTCTTCTTTTATCGACAACTACCTCAGCGACACCGAATAATTTTAGCCATGCCAAAGTGTTAGCGAAGGAGAATGTTTATTTCGACCGTACTGGCAACGGTACGTTTTATTGTGGCTGTAGCTATACCTTCATGGGAAAAAGTGGCGGGCGCGTTGACCTCGATAGCTGCGGTTATGAGGTGCGAAAAAACCAAAACCGAGCCCAACGGATCGAGTGGGAGCACATCGTTCCCGCCTCAAACTTTGGCCGCGCGAGGCAATGCTGGCAGGAAGGTGGCCGTAAAAATTGCGTGAAGAATGATCCTGTTTTTGCTGCTATGGAAGCAGACATGCACAACCTGACACCTTCTATAGGGGAAGTTAATGGTGATCGTTCGAACTTTAACTTCAGCCAGTTCAGTGCTCCGGCCAGTCAATATGGACAGTGTGAGTTTAAAGTTGATTTCAAAAGCCGCTTGGCTGAGCCGAGGGACGAAATCAAAGGCCAGATAGCACGAACCTATTTCTATATGTTTGACCGCTACAACCTAAATATGTCGGACCAGCAACAACGACTGCTGGTTGCGTGGGATAGACAGTTCCCTGTCACTCAATGGGAGCTTGAGCGTAACCGACGTATCGCAGAGCAAATGGGCAATGATAATCCGTTTGTGACAGGGAAGAAGGTGTGGAATATCGGCCATAAGAATAGCGGAGATGGGCTGAAAACATCGTTAACCGGAAGCAAAGAAGCGGATGTTGAACCGCTAGAGCTGATCCGAGGGAACAAGAACAGCAAGGTATATCACCTGCCTGTGGGGTGCCCGAGCTACGATCGGGTGAGCCCAAAGAATGTTGTTGATTTCAAGTCAGAACAAGAGGCCTTATCGGCAGGATATCGCAAGGCCGGCAATTGTTCATAAGTAATATGTAAACATGGCTGGGTTAGCAAACCCAGCCAATAATCATTTTTGTTATGGCACATCCGTACTATGAAAGCATTGTTTGAACGTATTTTGTTCTTCAAAATAGAGAAATGAGATTCCAGCAATTGAGTGTCTCACTTACTTTTCAGACATAAATGCTGAAATCCCAGATTGTTTCTAAATGTAATTTCTTATGCGGTCTCATTTCTAGCTATTTGTATTGGTAAAAATATGTAGCGGAATGGTTTGGCATAAAAGGAGCAAATCTGAGCTTTTCGACAAGAAAATCTAATGGTAATTTTCACTTAATTCAGAAAAATTGATGTATTAAGGAAAGCCATGGAAAGCTTAGTGGTATTGTTAGCTGCGATCTTATGGACTGCCGGGCGGTACTGCGTTAACACAGCTGCGGAATGGCAAGCCAAGGCTTGGTATATCAAAGGCTTGGCTGTAACTTTTGCGCTTTTTCCGGCACTGCTTTTTTTCCATTGGGAGCGGCTCGTCACCTCTGCGGCATATCTGTCCAAAAAACAGATCATAGCCTGCGAAATATCAATGCACCTGTTTCTTATTGTTATGGCCATTCAGAGCCTTATGGGAATCGTGTTTATTGTCAGTTCCTACCAGGCTAAGAAAAGTCAAAACGATTAGTACATTTTAGCGGTGATCTAAGCCGCTTATTCTTTCTCCGGTACTCTTGTTGCTGGAAGGCTGATCAACCCTGTACCGGCATCTCGGATCAGGTTTACGGGTGATAGGAGTACGCCTTTTACTGCGCCTTGTGTCGCTTGTTGAGTCAGCTGTTCACTTTTTTCTACTATCTCATCGGTTTTCGCTAGCATAATCGGTACATCATTTCGCAATTGCTCTGATTCAGCAATGATCGCGGGGATGGTGGTTTTCCTATACCCCTTGCTTTCAATGATGACGGCCGGAATGACATTGGTTCGATATTGTTTTAGTTCATCTAAGGCGACAGGCAGCGTGGTGCTGTTTACCGTCTCGACTGTTTGCACCAGTAATGGAATGGTTTCACTGCGGATGACTTTGACTTCATCTAAAAGCATTGGAATTTTATTGTCTACTGAGGCAACCGTTTTATTTACCCCATCGATAGTGGCCTTGATATCATCAGCAAGATCCAATGCCTGTGGTGATAATTCTTCAAAGGTTTTTGCCAGTAATAACCATTGTTCAATTTCAAGTTTGTCTGCAGTCGTGTTGATTTCAGCCATCATTTGCGGATAGGTATCAACGACCTTATTAATCGTATTGGTAAAAGAATAGATAGTATACCCCAAATAAAAAATTGAAGTAGCAAGAACAAGCTGTATCGCGGTGCCCAATCGGTTTTGCATAATTATGTCCATGTTGTCTGACTCAAATTAACAAATTATAAGCTTTTACATGTAGATTAGCATGAAAACAATGTGTTACGACACATTGACGCTTTACGCCCGTTAATTGACACTTCGTGATCTTTATACAGAAAAATATATTTAAATTGCATGTGAGTTTTTGCTTTTGTTTGATTAGAGTTATTACACTATATGAAGGGTAATACATGTATAAAGCACGATTTTGATGGTTACTGAAGGGGCCATGCAATATCTAGTGCACAAGCATTAATTTATCCGCCAACTTGCATATTTAGAGGCCTAATTGCACGTATTAGGTTGCATTTTATTACAGAAACAAACCATCACCCCTTAACAATAATTAACAAAAGTAGGTAAAAATGAAAAATTCCATTTTATTGCTCTCTATACTGCTGCCGATGGCTTCTTACGCGTTGGAAAGTGAACTGCTGACGCCGGAGTCAATTACCGCTGAGGACGTCAAAAGTGTCCAGTCATCTGAAACATACACATATGTCAGGTGCTGGTATCGTACAGGTGCTAGTCATGATGACTCGGCTACGGAGTGGGAGTGGGCATTGAATGACGACGGCAGTTATTTCACGATTCCAGGTTATTGGTACTCATCTGTTTCCTTTAAGAACATGTTTTATACCAGCGAGTCCCAGGACAATATCAAGCAGCGTTGCGATGAGACACTGGGCGTTACGCATGAGGTAGCCGACATTACATATTTTGCAGCTGATAATCGTCTCTCTTACAACCATTCAATTTGGACCAATGACAAAGAATCCCAGCCTGCAGCTATCAATAAAATGGTGGTATTTGGTGACAGCCTGTCGGATACCGGCAATATGTTTAACGGCTCCCAGTGGGTTTTTCCAAACCGGGACTCGTGGTTCTTAGGCCATTTTTCCAATGGCTTTGTCTGGACCGAATACCTTGCTCAAAACAAGAACATTCCACTGTATAATTGGGCTGTGGGTGGCGCGGCAGGTACAAACCAGTACATTGCACTTACCGGTGTTTATGATCAGGTAACCTCATATCTGACTTATATGAAAATGGCGAAAAACTACCAGCCAGAAAACACCTTGTTTACGCTGGAATTCGGCTTGAATGATTTTATGAACTACGACCGCGAAGTGCCAGAAGTCAAAGCCGATTATAGCGCAGCGATGATACGCCTGACGGATGCTGGGGCGCAAAATATCTTGTTGTTGACGCTACCTGATGCAACCAAAGCACCTCAGTTTAAGTATTCAACACAGGAACAAGTGCTGTTGGTGAGACAAAAGATTGAAGAGTTTAACCAATATATTCGCGAACAGGCCGAGTACTACCAAAGCAAAGGCATCAACGTGGCATTGTTTGACGCGTACAGCCTGTTCGAAGCGATCACCAGTAACCCGCAGCAACATGGCTTCCATAATGCGTCAGAGCCTTGTTTGAATATCAACCGTAGCTCAGCCTTGGATTACCTCTACAGTCACAGTTTGACAAACGAATGTGCTTATTACGGTTCTGATTCGTATGTATTTTGGGGGGTGACACATCCGACGACAGCCACGCATAAATACATTGCCGATCGTATCCTTGAGACGGTGATTAACCAGTTTACCTTCTAAGGGCTCACTTTAACTTTTTTAGATCAGCCTCGGAATAGTGAAGGGCAGTGCTGATAGCAAATATAAAGGAAAAATTGGCAATGTTAAGAGACGAACATTGCCAATTTTATTATCGAACTACAGATAACGTATTCTGATGCTTGCACCAAGTATGAGTTAGGTACAGAGGAACACTCCCGTGGGATTTGATTAAGTTACTTTAGCTTACATTTATCAGGTAAGACTTTTTTGTCCTTTGCTTTCCTATTCTTTAATATTCGCGGCGTTTATTTTTTAGCTGTAGAGTGCAGTATGAATCGCCAAATTCTTTGTCAAACGTTCCAGTTTGCCGCAACCGCTTTGTTACTTGTTGGTTGTGGCAGCGATAGCGATTCGACAACCATTGACTGTTTTAATCCCGATGTATGGCGTGACGGTGAGCATCTATCAGAGTGGCATTATGCAGGTAATGGACGCCTGGCAGAAAACCAAACTCAGGCCCTCCGCTTTGAGGCGGGGCAATACTATGTGGGTTACAGTGATCTGATCAAGGTTTCGATGATAACTGGCAACGGTGAACCTGCTCTTTATGCCGAATATACATTGCTTGATACGGAAGATAGGCGTGCTGAATTTGTTGGCTATGAAGAGTATATGAGTGGTGAAGTTCAATATTCTGGAGAGTACTCGCCACCAGCTTATTACTTACTTCACGGTGTTGCTGTCGGTGAGCAGGAGGAGCGGGTGAGCTTTCTTGTTGACAGGCGCCATGGTGACGGTGGACGTGAGCAGCATACCGAAGTTAGGCAGGTATTTTCTAATCAAGGCATAGTGACTTTAGAACTACCCGGTGGTGAAGAGCTGCAGGCTTGCCATTTCCGTTTAGACGAGCAGCGTATACACCTCTTAGATGCCGGAGAGAATGAAAGTGGAGTTGGCTATACCGAACTGTGGGTCGATACTGCGACAGGTCTGACAGTTAAGCGCGTCCGAGAGTTTGACTACCAAGGCCCGCGGGGCGCGCTGCAGACTGAGGAACTGCTAATTTCTTATCATATCGATGGGGTGAAAGTGTTCTAATTAATATCTAACATAATGCACAACCCTACTCATTGATTTACCGTTAACTCAAGCTCAACAGTGAAGCCTCTGTCTATAGGCCATGGTTAGCGGGAAAACTGCGCATTATCACGCCTCGCAGTTGGAACCGTCGAAGACAAACGAAGAAACTATATTTCCATTCGAACCATAATATGAAAATCTAACTTCAATATTGTTCAGAAATAAATTGCGGACAAACTCATCGTTGCACGATGCCTTTGCTATTACTGCGGTCATATGATGATCAAACGAATCAACATCAACTTCTTCAGCTTCTAGGTTTACCAATGTATAGCGATACTCATACACATTATCCAACATCCAGCTTGAGTCCAATCTTGTTTCACTATCAATCATCACTGGCAGTTTTTTATTGTTAACTTCTGAAAGCTTTCTTAGGGATTCTTTATACTCAATCAACCTATCTTCAGAGAATGGTAATTTATTTTGATTTATTGCGGCTGCGGATACTTCTGATGGCAATAGCAATGAAAAATAGACAGCACCCGGCTGGAAAACGAAAAGAAATAATATCGCAAAAGTTACGGAATAGTGCTTTATGGATTTTTCCTCAACAAATGTGTTCTTTACACGTTTAGACATAAGCATGTAGGGCACCCAAATCACAATAGTGATCAAGCTTAAAAATATTCCTTTCGTTAGCTCATCCGGTAAAATTATAGGTGACATTATCGATTTAACAGCATACGCATCGACAGACTGCATAATCGGAGTAAAAAATGCCATGAAGATGTATATCTTAGGGAAGTGTTTACTTTTGCTAAAAAACAAATAAACCATATAGATACAGACAGTGAGAGAAAACAAGTTGACGAAAATCTCACAGTATATAAGCTCCCGGTACCATTCAATGTAACCTGGAGAGGCTTCTGCAGCTAAATACCCAACGTTACCTTCCTTTATCAAGGAGGAGAACTTAAATAGTTCACCTAGTAGTCTTATAGGGGAAACAAGTACGCCAAGTGCTATAACAGCAAGCCAGCCTGACAATCCCTTTACTTCACTTTTTGTCATAACATAATCCATGTTTTATATGTGTTCGTGTGCATATTATCACAATCTCGCCTTTAGTGCGGGATGTTTTATAATTAATTGATATAAAACAATTTAACGATTACGCAGCAAATACCAAATAGAATTTACCCGAAAAGAATTTATAGATTGGGCCACGCAAAAAAGTGTTTATTATCTCAATAATAAATAGTGTCTTGATTACAACAGTTTGAGGGGGAAATCAATATGCTATCGGATGGTAAGGAAGTTGGTAACATAGGAGCAATTATCTTGGTTTTTAAATCTTGAATATGTACAGACCAGTGTATGCGTTATGGAATGGAAGTATGCATGAGCCATATATGGGGTCTGTACGTATTGTTCTGTAAGATGGCTGAGGCAGTAACGCCTCGCCCTCTTTAATGACTACTCTACTAGTGAATTTGAACGAATTTTCCCGGTTAAGGTTCCGGATTCACAAGTAATAGTAAAGTCTACAGCAAGTTTCTGGTATTCGATGGGATTACCAGTTTCGCTATTAGCTCCTTCATGTACCATCTCATTTTCCAGAACATCCAATTGTATGCTCGACTCCATACAGTTGGATGTTAGTGATGAACCATCAATCGAGAAGGAAAAATCACCGGTAGTGTTTGGGCCATAATAATCCTTATACACGTAACCGTTGGTCATGTTATCAACGTTTAAGCTATACGACTCTGACAGGTTGTAGCCATTGTCATAAACATTAGCGATGTATGCATCGGAGCTTGTAATGTTACCGGCAGATTCAATCACTTTTATATAGCTTTCATTAGGATCACGCCAGAGGTGGTCAGTTTCATAAGAGATATATGAGTTGCCTTTCAGCGGATCTTCGACCATAAGCGAGACTACATGAATGAATTCTCTACCAAAGGGATCTGTTATTTCAGCTTTGAACTTGTAGATCTCGCCCGGTGTCATTTCTGATGGATCGATTGTCGCTTCTGTTGCGTTGTTCTGGTTCACTTCAATCTGATCGTCTTTTACTATCTGTGTCCAGCTAACAGTGAAATTTTTACTCTCATCAGTAACCTTTACAGGTTTAAGAGTGAATGGTGCAAGATCCCTTATCACCTGATCCTGGTTCACTGAAATTTCATAGACTTCTTCTGTGTTGAAATCAACGCTGGCGTAATCGACACCATCACCGTTTAATAGCCTAAGGGTAAAATTAGCATCGACTGGCAGATCTTTTAGCACCCGAACTGTAACCCATGGGCCATCTGCGGTTACGCTATAATCGTCTGGCGATATTGTGGAATAGTCGTAACGATTATAAAACTCACTGTTAGTTAACTGATCGGGAGTAGGGGCCGGGATTATCAGCAACGTTTGCTCAGGTTTTAACGGATTGTCAGCTGTTTTTACCACCTCTGGTGACTGGTTGCTGTAAAGCTTCGGTTCATCAGAGACATAATAAGAATTAAACTCTCCTGGAGCTGAGGCACGTCTTGACGGAAACGCAATAATCGCGCCGGAAGTCATATCAGACCAGCTTACTTCTACATAATCAGATGAGCCACTTTCTTCAATTTTAGCCCAATCATCGGTGCTGCCAGGACTAACTGAAGCGTAACTACCATTAGCCCCATGAATTTCGTACTTACCTCGAGTTGGGTAACGAAGGATATTTCCCTGCAAAGCCTCTGATGTACGTAGAGCCAGAGAGCCTTTAAAAATATGGGGTGCGGTGATATCTGCGTAAGCCGTTGCGGAATATGTTCCTAACATATAGTCAAGAACCTTAACCACTTCACTATTGGAAAAATAGAGCGGTATTTCATTTACGTAAATAGCTTCGTTACCCCCCAAAGCCATTGTTAGTTTTACCTGGTGGCTTGATTCAAGCTCCTGAGTAACAGAAGCGTTATATTTAATCGTATATTGCTGACCATACTGATCGTAATTGAGCACACCTGTATCAAGCTCACCTTTAAACTCTAGGTATTGGCCTTGTTTGCTCAAACTGTCAAATGTAGCAGTGACGGAGCCAGTAATTTTCTCTTTGCCGGTTATATCACATTCGTTCAGTTCAATGGTTAATACCGAGTCGATAAGACTTGCAGAAAAGCTACCTATTTCCGAGGAGCTAGTGTTACAGTCATCCGATATCTTACCTTCTTTAGCTGATAACTGATGCAACACACTAATGATAAAGTTGCTCATTGCCACTGGCTGTTCCAACGTTTCAAGGCTGATAGCGGCAACCTCAGCACTTTCTTTACTTAAGGTTGCCCCCTCCTTAGAGCCAACGCCACCGCCGCCTCCACAGCCATTGATCAGCCCAACCAGTACCGCCATTGTCAGCAATTTATTCTTCATTATTAATAGTCTCACTTAATACACTGTTATTTATGACTCTTATTTGTCAGATAATTCGCATCTATCCCTTTCAATCGGATGTTAACGAAACAAGCCAGTTCGCACTTGATTTCTATCGGTGTTCAAAACACCGAGCAAGATATCGCAACTAGTCATATACAGAATGTGATAGAGCTAAAACTCTAAAAAATAGAGGGTAGAAGTGGCTTTGGATTGGGGCAAAAACTGTGTGACGAACGTAACACGGAAAGGCTTATACATTTCTTATCATAGTGCACAGAGAAAAATGTAGTTGCTGTGACCTGCCCCCAATAACTAATCCAGCACCTCTTTAGTAATGTCAGTTACATTGCTGTTGTTTAGCCCTGAACGTGTTAGTACTGCAAATTCAGAGGGGGTTAGGTATCCGATTGATGAGTGGGGGC